>JBOGZB010000146.1:0-11904 GCA_050697175.1 Solirubrobacterales bacterium
GCATGTCTTCGAGCTCGCCGACATCGAGGGCACCGTGGTCGGCTTTCGCTTCCCCGACTACAGCGAGGGGGTTGAGGTCAGCGGCTACCACCTCCACTTCATCTCGGCCGACCGCACGCGGGGCGGCCACGTCCTCGAGTGCACGCCCGGCCGCGCCCGGTTGCAGATCGACGTCTCGACCGATCTGCACCTCGAGCTGCCGCCCGGCGTAGACGTCTCGGCGCCGGCGCTGAGCCGCGAGACGCACGAGATCCTGGCTCGGGTGGAGGGCTCGGGATGACGAGCGCCCATGCCGCCCGCCGGTTCGGAGATGATTCGCGCCTCTCGATGGTCGCCGCACCGCCAGTCCCGGGCCGCACGAAGCTCCTGATCGTCGCCCTCACCGTGCTCGTCGCCGGGGTGGCCCTGTGCGTCGACCGGACCCGAAACGGCGACCTCTACCTGCAGCTCTTCACGGGCCGCTTCCTGACCGAGCACGGGTTCGTCACCCACGATCCCTTTCCGACCATCGAGCAGGGACGGTCGTGGCTCAACCAGCAGTGGCTCTCGGAGTTGGGCTTCTACGCGACCGCGAGGTGGATCGGGATAACGGGGGTGACCACCCTCTACGCCGGGCTGCTCGCCGCGCCCCTGGCGATCGTCCTCTACTGCATCCGCCGAAAGGGGGCGGCGATGCTGATCGCGACGGCGGCCGTCTACATCCCGGGCGTGCTCGCGATCGTCCATCCCCGAGCCGCCGGGTTCACGCTGCTCGCGTTCTGCGTCCTGGTCTGCATCCTGCTCGCCGCCTGGCTGCCCCACGAGGGGATCGCTGGGGGTCGGCTGCGCTGGGCGCTGGTCGCGATCCCGCTCCTGTTCGGGCTCTGGGCGAACCTCCACGCGGGGTTCATCGCCGGGCTGCTCTTGATCGCGCTGATCACGGTCGGGCTGACGGCCGACCGCTGGCGCGGCGTCCCGGGCACGATCGCGCGCCACAGGGTCGCCCTGCTGGCCCTCACGGGCGTGCTCGCGACCCTGATGGTCACCCTTGCGACACCACTCGAGGGTGCGATCTGGAGCTACATCGCCAGCTTTCGCAATCCGGCGCTCGCGCTCGCGACCACCGAGTGGGAGCCGGCCACCCAGTCGACTCCCGCGATCGGTTACCTGGTGATCGTCGCGTGCTTCGCCGCGTGGCTTTGGTGGCGCTCGCCGGCCCCGCGGCGCCTGATGCCCCTGCTGGTCGTCGGGGGCTTCGTCCTGTTCGCCGCCTACTCGATGCGCAACATGATCTTCGTCGCCCCGGCGCTCGCCTTCCAGATCGCCTGCTCGGCGCCCGACAGCGCGGAGCCCAGGCGACGAGTCCCGATCGCCGCCGCGGCGGCCGCGGCGGCATCGGTGATCGCCTACCTCACGGTGTTCGGGCCGGCTCAAAGCGACGGGCCCGGGTACGCCGTAGCCCGCTACGCGGTCAAGCACCCCCCGAAGCACGGGCGGATCGCCGCCTACGCCGGCCCCAGCTCCTACGTCCTGTGGCGGGCCCCGGCCACCCCGGTTGTGATCAATGGCTGGCTCGAGCACTTCAAGCCCAAGGAGCTGCGCGGCAACTACGGGATCCTGCGCGGGTGGCACGCGAACCCGACCCCCGAGGTGGACCGCCTCCACGTAGGCGCCGTGATCGCCCACCTTCCCGGGGCGATCCACGCCCTCGACTCGCACGGCTTCAGGGTCGCCTACTCGGACGGCGAGAGCGCCTACCTGGTCCGGGAGCACTGGAGATCCGGCCGGGCGCCCGCCACCCGATCCGTCTTCTGACGCTCCGAGGCCGCATCTGGCGTCCGAGTGGTACATCCAGAACTGGTCCTTCTGGCTCGACTTCAAGATCCTTCTGATGACCATCCCGACCGCGCTTCATCGCTCCGAATAGGGTTCGGGGCCGATGGGGACCCTGGAGGCGAGCTGCACGGTCGAGATCGATGCGCCGCGCGAGCGCTGCTACGAGGTCGCCGCCGACGTCGCCGACTCCGCGCGCTGGCAGGGCACGCTCGAGGAGGTCGAGGTGCTCGAGCACGACGCCGAGGGCCGCGCGCTCGTGGTCGAGACGGTCGCCGACGCGATGGTCAAGAAGGTCCGCTCCTGGCTTCGGTTCAGCTACGACCCGCCGGGCGGGATGAGCTGGGAGCAGGAGAAGGGCGAGGCCAAGTGGCTGAACGGCTCGTGGACCTTCGAGGAGATGCCCGACTCGCGCACCCGGGCGACCTACGGGCTGCGGACCGATCCCGGCCGGGTGCTCGGCCTGCTGCTGCGGGGGCCGATCGAGGCCAAGGTCAAGGAGCACCTGACCCGGAGCGCCGCCGAGGGGCTCAAGCGGCAGGTCGAGTCCGGCTAAATCCGGCCCGCCTCGAGCAGCCGCCGAAGGAACCGCTGCGTCTCGGGGCGCTCGGGCTCGGACAGCACCTTCTCGGGCGGCCCGATCTCGATGATCGCCCCGTCGTGGAGGAACCCGATCCGGTCGGCGACCTCGCGCGCGAAGCTCATCTCGTGGGTGACCAGCAGCATCGTCACACCCTCGGACTTGAGGTCCCTGACAGCCTCCAACACCTCACCGACCAGCTCCGGATCCAGCGCGCTGGTCACCTCGTCGAGAAGCATCGCCCGCGGGCGCGCCGCGAAGGCGCGGGCGATCGCGACCCGCTGCTGCTGACCACCCGAGAGGTCCTCGGGACGCTCGTCCTCGCGCCCGGCGAGGCCGAAGCGCTCGAGCAGGGACCGGGCCCGGTCCTCGGCCTCGCGGCGCGATGCTCCGTGCGCGCGGACGTCGCCGAGCACGATGTTGTCGAGCACGTCCAGGTGCGGGAACAGGTTGTAGGCCTGGAAGACGAGGGCGAGGCGGCGTCGCACCGCCACCGGGTCCACGGACGGGTCGGTGATCACCTCGCCGTCGAGCAGGACGTCGCCGTCGTCGATCTCCTCGAGCAGGTCGATGCAGCGAAGCAGGGTCGACTTGCCCGATCCCGAGGCGCCGATCAGGGCGACCGCCTCGTGCTCTGAGACCGCCAGGTCGACCCCGCTCAGCACCCCCTCGGCGCCGAACGCCTTGGTCACCCCGCGAAGCTCGAGCACGGGCGGAGGGCTCATACGGCGGTGCCGCCGAGCCCCACCCGGTCGACGATCCTCGCAAGCGGGACCGTCACACAGAGGTAGAGGAGGGCCGCCGCGAGCAACGGCGTGTAGTTGAAGGTCGACGCCGAGATGATCTGGGCGGCGCGGAACGCCTCCACCACACCCAGCGTCGAGACGAGCGCGACGTCCTTTTGGAGCGCGATGAAGTCGTTGAGGAGCGGCGGGCCGACGCGGCGCACCGCCTGCGGCAGGATCACGTGGCGAAGCGCCTGGCCCTCGGTCAGCCCGATCGCCAGCGCCGCGTCGCGCTGTCCGCGGTGAATCGAGCCGATCCCGGCCCGGTAGACCTCGGCGACGTAGCCCGAGTACGACAGCGAGAGCGCGATGCAGCCGAGGACGATCGGGTCGGTCGGCAGGCCGGTCAGCTCGAGCGCCGGAATCCCGAAGCCGACCAGGTAGACGAGCAGGATCGTCGGGATGCCGCGAAACAGGTCGACGAACACCGCGGCGAGCAGGCGCACGGGGAAGAGGGCGGGCGCGCGGCTGGTCCGGACCAGAGCGATGGCCAGCCCCACCGCGAGGACGACGATCTCGACGATGGTGAACATCTTGATGTCGAGCCAGAATCCGGAGAGGACGTCCGGGAAGGCGTCCTTGAAGGCGCTCCAGTCGAAGAACGTGTCGCGCACGCTCGGCCACCCGGGGCTGGTCAGGATCAGCGCCGCCAGCCCGCCGAGCACGAGCGCCGACGACCCCGCCGCGATCAGCTGCCCACGCCGCGCCCGCCGTCGTTTGGCCTCCGCCCGGGCGGCCCGGCGATCGATCGTCGCCTCGCTCGCGCTCACGCGCGGGATGGTCCCAGCGTCCCCGGCGGCAGGCGCGGGTCGAGCGGCCGGCTAGTTGAGGACCGGCGCCTTGGCGGCCTGGCTCATCCAGCGAGTCTCGATCTGGCCGAGCCGGCCCGAAGAGCGCAGCGAGTCGATCGCCTGCGAGATGCACCCTGTGATCGATGAGCCCTTGGCGAGCAGCGCGCCCCAGCGGTCTCCGCCGGGGGCGCTGAACTGGCCGACGATCGTGGCGCTCGGGACCTGCGCGGCGGTCAGGTAGAGCGCGGTCGGCAGGTCGACGACCACCGCGTCGACCTGGTTCTCCTTCAGCGCCGTGACGACGTCGTTGGAGTCGTTGAAGACCTTGGGCTGGTTGGAGGGCTGGATCTGCGCGTTGACCGCATCGAGGCTGGTGGTTCCGAGCTGCACGCCGATCGAAGCGTCCTTGAGGTCGGCCAGCGAGGTGGCGTCGGCCGCCGATGACCCCTTGGCCGCGACGACCGCCTGATTCGCCGTGTAGTAGGGCGAGGAGAAGTCGACGTGCTGCGCCCGCGCCGGCGTGATCGAGATCTGGTTCACGTCGAAGTCGAAGTCCTTGGGGCCCGGCGCGTAGGAAGCGTTGAAGGGCTCGGTCACCCAGCGAACCTGCGACGGCGAGAACCCGAGCTGGTCGGCGATCGCGTAGGCGACGGCGCTCTCGAACCCCTTGCCGTTGGTCGGATCGTCGTTCTCGAAGTAGGGCGGGTAGGCGGGCTTGTCGGTCGCCACGGTGAGCTGGCCGCTCGTATGGGTCTGGAGCTTGCCGGCCTTGCAGGCCGCCGCCGTGGTCGGCGTCGAGCTGTCGCTGGACTTGCTCCCGCACCCGGCGAACAGGGCTAGCGCCAGCGCGACGACGGGGGCGATGATGATCAGTGGGCGACGCATCGGATCGAGACCGCGTGGACGGACGGAGCGGAGATCCTATGCCACCGGCCCGCAGGGCGGGGTCGAGGCCGGGGCCGCCTACCTGGTCGGCAGGCTGACGGTCAGATTCGAGACGTTGATCGTGACCGGGAAGTTCCCGGGCTGGTAGTAGGGGGCGTCGCGGCCCAGCAGCTCGAGCTGGACGGTGTGACCCGCCTGGAAGCGGTAGCCGTTGCCGTGGAGCTGGAAGGTGATCTTGCCGGACTGGTTGTCGTTGAGGCTGTAGACGCCTCGTGTGATCAGCCGCTGGGTGCCTCCCGGCGAGACGTCCCAGAGGCGGCCGTCGATTTGGCCGGCCTGGCCGGTGGCGGCGATCGTCGCCTTGATCGTCGGCAGGCCCATCATCGTGAAGGTCTTCATGACCTTGTGGCCGTAGGTCGCGACGTTGGGCTCATTGGTCTTCGAGATCGTCTTGCACGAGTCCGTGGTCCCTGAGATCGGGTCGAACGCCTGCGCGACCGACGCGCTCCCTCCCGCCGAGCTGAAGGTCTGCGCGCCGGCTCCCCCGAACGTGACGTGACCCGTCTGGAGCTTCCGCCAGCTTGCCGCGTCGAACGGCCCGCCGTCGGGCTTCGACGCGGGACAGGTCTGGGTGAACGCGGTCACCGAGCCGGGCGCGGGCGACTTGCCGGAGCCCTTCAGCTTGGCGCCGAAGAACTGGGATGCCTGGTCGGCGAAATAGAGGTTCGTGGCCGCCTTGTTCGAGCCGCGGCTGTGTCCCAGGTCGCCGAACTGGAGGCTGACCGGGAAGCTCGTGCCGTATGCGGAGCGGACGTAGTTGTAGACCCGTAGGGCCTGCTCGGGCGGGAACAGGTCGTCGGTCCATCCGTTCTGGATCACCATCGGCGCCGGCCGCGAGTGGCCGTTCAGGAACTTGATCGCGTAGGCGTCGCTGTGCAGGTAGAAGCCGGTCAGCGCCGTCCTCGCCATCGGCGAGAGCGGGCGGCCCGCCTGGGTGTAGCCCAGGTCGGTGGTGACGTCGGCCTCCGTGTCGGTGCACGGGCTCGAGGCCGGGGCTCCACCGCAGTAGTAGCCCGAGATCTGGCCCAGCGCGTAGAGGCCGCCGAGGTAGCTCTGGATCGGGACCCCGACCGGGTTCAGACTCTGCTTGAAGGGCGCGACCTGGGTGTCGAGGTAGCGGCCGTTCGGAAGCAGCGCGTCGACCAGGTCCGACCAGGGCCAGCGCGGATAGGCGGCGCTGACCTCCATCGCCTTGCCCATCGGGCTTCGCCACGGCGCCAAGGTGCCGTCGGTCTTTCGGATCTTGTTCCGCAGGAACGCGAGCTCCATGCTCTGCCCGCCGCCGTAGGAGACACCGGTCACGCCGATCGACTTCGGCTTGGTGATCCCCTCGTCGGCCAGAAGCCCGAGCAGGTACTGGGTGTCACGGGCCTCGTGGCGGGTGTCGGCGAGGCGGATGTAGCCGGTCGCGCACGGCCCGGAGTGGTCGCCGCTCGGGCCGCCGCCGCACGAGCTCCCCCAGCCGCGCGCCGAGTAGGTGAGGACGGCGTATCCCTGCTTGGCGTAGTAGTTGTTGTTGTAGTGGCCGGCCGGGGAGTTGGACTCGAAATTGGTCTTGCTGCCGCCGTAGCCATGCATCATGACAATGGTCGGGAAGGGTCCGTTGCCCGTCGCCGGCAGGGTCACGTCGGCGTCGAGCGGTACCCCGTCGAAGGTCGGGATCCGCTGGCTCGAGTTGGCGGTCGGGCAGAACCGCACCCCGTTCTGGGCGGAACACGAGTGGCCGAAGGGCTGCGGGGCCGCGGCAGCGGAGGAGGTGACGGCGAGCATCGCCGCCATCAGGCCGAGCGCGGCCGTAACCGACCGAGCTGCCGTGTGTCGCCTCATCTCCACCTGGTCTCTCCTGCGCGCCGAACTACCCTGCTCGCCGGGCAGCCTACCACCGGGTCTCCGGACGAGCGCCGATCAGCGGTGGCCGTTGAACGAGATCACCTGCTGGATCCCGCTTGGGCGGTTCGTGTAGCGCATGGTGGTCGGCAGCAGCCCCGGAGCGAAGTGGATCCGCTCAGCCGTCGCGTCGGCGCGCCAGGCGGACGGGTCGGAGGTGCCCTGGTCGGCGGTGAGCTGGACGCCCGCGGCGGCGATCGCCTTCCAGACCGACTGCTGGCACGCGGCCTTGCTGCCGTGGCCGCAGTAGCTGTTTTGGAACGGCAGGGCGACATGCTCGCCGAGCAGATGCTTGACGTCGCGGTCGAAGTACTGGTACCAGCCGTCGTACTGGCCGCCGGGCGGCGCGTCGAAGCGCGAGAAGAGCGAGTTGAGCTCGTCGAGCTGCGGCCCGAGCTGTGGCTTCATGAACGCGTCGGCGATCTTCGGCCAGGCGGCGTCCATGATCGCCGCTCCCGGGTCGTCGATCTTGCCGTCGAGGTTCAGGTCCAGCCGGTTGCCGCCGTGCTGGCGCCAGGCTGACAGCAACGCCACCATCCTGGCGGCCTGCGGATTCGGCGCCGCGCCGCCCTTGAGCAGGCGCTGGAGCAGGGGAACCGTGAAGATCGCGCGCACGTCCTGGGTCGCCGACGCGTTCATCGCCGACGTGACGCCCGCGAGGTTCCACTTGCCGTTGCGCTGTTGGCGCTGGAGGTTTCGGTCGAGCAGCTTGACGCGCGCGACCGAGCCGTTCCCGCCCCAGTTGTCGTCCGCAGCGCCGAACCCGTGCGCCGAGACGTTGTTCCAGTTGGTCATCGTTCCATCGGCCGGGTCCTTGCCGTGGATGTGCTGGGCGCCCGACAGGAAGCCGCGCCACTCGTACTGGCCCGTGCCGACGGTGGGCAGCCCCGGGTCGACGTTCTTCGGCCGGATCGGCAGCTTGCCGCTCGTGTACTCGGCGACGTGCTTGGAATCGATGTAGAACGAGTTGAAGGTCTGCGGGGTCTGCGCAGCGGCGTTGTAGAACGAGCCGACACTGTCGACCTGGCCGGTCGAGAGGCGCCGGAAGAAGAGCTGGTCGAGGACGTCCTTGTCGTGGCTCGAGCGCTTCGAGGAGATCGCGACCTTCCGCCCGTGGATCGTCGCGTAGCCGACCACCGGGCCGTGCATCGTGGTCAGGAACTTGACCGGGTCGCCGTTCAGGGTGCCGGCGTTGAAGTTCTTCATCGCCAGGCACTTGCCGTCATAGACGTACTTCTTGTCGCTGCCTCCGCACAGCGTCTCGGCGTACTGGTCGATGATGTCGCCGCTCGACGAGGTGAGCGTGGTCGCGAAGTCGGCCCCTCGCCCGATCAGCATGTAGCCGGGGAACGGCGCCGAGGTCGCGCCTCGCCATTCGAGCCCCGGCGCGTGCATGTCGATCTCGTACGTGAGGCCCGGATAGAAGTAGCCGATCTGCGGGCCGCCGACCATCAACGGATGGCCGGTCGTGGAGTCCTTCGCATCGATCATCAGAGTGTTGCTGGCGCGGGCCGGCTGCGGCGCGGCCTGCTTGGGGATGGCGCTCTTGGCGACCGCGGGCGTGGACTGGAAGCTGCCGGGGTCGAGCACCGCGCTGCCGGGCGCGCGCTTCGGGATCTGCCCGTAGCGGAAGAAGCCGTCCACCGTGGTCGGGCTCGCGGGGTTCTTGAACTGGCGCAGGTCGTGGAAGACGCTCTTGCCCTTCGCGACGCCGAGGCGCTGCTCGAGCCCTCCGAGGAACTGCGAGCGACGGGCCTCGTCGCCGCCGCCCTGGCCGACGAACTGGCCCTTGAGCGCGTTCAGCGCGTAGACGTCGTTGCGGGTCCACGGGGGCGTCGAGGGAGCGTGGATGGCAAGGTAGTCGTTGATCCCCGATATGAAGGTGTCGATGTCGTGGAGCACCGCCACGCCGTCCGGCCCGTGCCGCTTCAGCGCCTGCGTCTGCTTGGCCACCTCGGCCTCGGTCTGTGCGCTCGGCTTGAACTGCTGGAGCCCGACGATCAGGTCGAGCGCGCTGAGGCCCGGAGCGTCGATCGCCGCCACGCGGGCGTTGTAGCGAGCCTGCGCGAGCAGCAGCCCGCGGTCCTCGGCAGCGATCCATCCGGCCGCCCAGATTCCAGCGTCATAGCTCGTCGCGTGGACGTGCGGGACGTCGAACCGGTCGCGGACGATCGACACCCCGGCGTGCGGCACGCTCTCGGTGGTCGCCGGCCCGTCGGTGTCGATCCCGAATCGCTCCGACTTGAAGTACTGGTTCAGATCGGCGCCGGTGACGTTGTCGAACAGGGGCGTCAGCCCGTCGTACATCTTGGCCTGGGTGTCGGCGCCGGTCGGCGGCGGTGCGCTGCCGAACTGGCCCGAGGGGATGATGTTGCGCGCGGTCTGCGCGTAGTCGTGAGCCGAAGCGGCGGCCGCCTGAGCCCCGATCGCCACCACGACGAGCATCCCGAGCATCACCCTGACCGAACGCTGCATCTGACCCCTCCTCCTGAGCACCCTGCTCTCCGTTCCCAAGGCCGAAGACGATACACCCCGCCCGACCGCCGGCCCGGCTCAGACCTAGGCCGGACGAGATCGGGGGTCGCGGCTGCCCCACAGGACGACGGCGATCGCCGCGATCCCGATCCCGATCGCGGTCGCGATCGCCCGCTGGTCGGCGGCCTGCAGGGCGGACTGGCCGAGGGCATGCGCCACAAGGACGACGAACGCGGTGATCGATGCCGTGAACAGCGCGTACTCGATCGCCAGCAGCGCGAACGCGAACGCCGCCGTGAGGCCGATCACGAGTGCGTCGGCCCACGGGTGATGGCCGACCGCGGCCGCGAGGAGCGTCGCGAGCGCAAGGCCGGCAACCGTTCCGGCGGCCCGCATCACGATCCGCTCGACGGTCTCGTCGGGTGCGGGCCGCAGGACGAAGAGGACGGTCAGCGGGATCCAGTATCCGTGCCTCCCCACGTCGATCAGGTGGTATGCCGCAACGCCGAGGCCGAGCGCGGTCCCCCAACGGAGCGCATGGCGCAGGCTGGTCGAGCGGAGCGACAAGTTGGCGCGGACCGTCCGCAGCGCGCTGCGCGTCCCGGCGACGGGGTTGACCGGCTCGGTGGTCCGCTCGACCAGCGCCACCACGGCCGAGGTCAGGACCTGCGCGAGCGCCCCCGCGCCGCCAAGGAGCAGCGCCTCGGGGGCCTCGCTGGGCGAGATTTCGAGGCCCTGCGCGAGCAGGAGTGCGAGTACGCAGGTCATCCCCGCGACCGCGGCCCGCGGCGAGACGGCGACCAACAGCCCGGCCACCGAGGCGAACACCGTCATCGTCAGCGCCGCCAGCCAGCCGGGCTCCCCGGTCAGCGCTCCGAGCGCCGCGGCCAGGCCGATCGCCGGTGTGCAGAAGAGCTGCCAGATCATCCGCGTACGCGCAGGCGCGTCGAACGCGACGAAGCCGGCGAGCAGCGCCCCGGTCGAGATCGCCCCGGCCGCCGCGAAGTCGAGCTCCAGGTCGAACAGGAAAGCGACGGCCACCGGCGTCGCCACGATCAGCCCGCGGCGAAGCGCCGGGGCCACCGGGGCGCGCAGCTTCCAGACGCTCGGTTCCAGTGCGATCGGGGGACGCTACGGCCCCGGCCCGACGGCGCGCCGCCGCGAATATGCTCGCCTCGTGAGCTGGGAGGGAGAGATCGAGGAGCTTCGCCGGCGCGAGGCGCTGGCGCGTGAGCTCGGCGGCGCCGAGCGGGTAGAGCGCCAGCACGCCAGCGGCAGGCTGACCGTCCGCGAGCGGATCGAGCGCCTCCTCGACCAGGGCTCGTTTCACGAGACCGGGGCGATCGCAGGAGTCGGCGAGTACGGGCCCGAGGGCGAGTTGACCGGGTTCACGCCCGCCAACGTGGTGATCGGCCAGGGCCGGATCGCCGGGCGCCGGGTGGCCGTCCAGGGCGACGACTTCACCGTCCGAGGGGGCGCCGCCGATGCGGCGATCTTCCGCAAGGCGGTGTACGCCGAGCGGCTCGCCAACGAGCTGCGGATCCCGTTGGTCCGGCTGGTCGACGGCACCGGGGGAGGCGGAAGCGTCAAGCAGCTCGAGCAGCTCGGCTTCACCTACGTGCCGGAGGTGCCCGGTTGGGAGGTCGCGGTCGACAACCTGTCCTCGGTGCCGGTGGTGGCCGCGGCTCTCGGGCCGTGCGCGGGGCTCGGCGCGGCCCGGGTGGTGGCATCGCATTTCAGCGTCATCGTCCGTGACACCGCCCAGCTGTTCGTCGCCGGTCCGCCGGTCGTGGCGATGGCCGGCATGGGCGAGGCCCCCGACAAGGAGGAGCTCGGCGGGGCGAGGGCCCAGACCGCCGCCGGCGCGGTCGACAACGAGGCAGCCGACGAGGACGACGCGCTCGCCCAGCTGCGGCGGTTCCTCTCCTACCTTCCGGCGAGCGCGTGGGAGGCTCCGCCCTGCGAGCCGAGCGCCGATCCGCCCGACCGCCGCGAGCCGGAGCTGATCTCGATCGTGCCCCGCGACGAGCGCCAGCCCTACGACATGAGGCGAGTTCTCGAGCTCGTCGCGGACCGCGGTTCCGTGTTCGAGGTCGGACGCCGATTCGGACGCCCGCTGATCACCGCACTCGCGCGCCTCGGCGGGCGCCCGGTCGGCGTCCTCGGATCGGACCCGAAGGTCTACGGGGGAGGCCTCAACGCGGACGCGTCGGACAAGCTCGCGAGGTTCGTGGACGTGTGCGACCAGTTCCGCCTCCCGGTCGTGAACCTCGTCGACCAGCCCGGCTTCGTGATCGGCACCGCGGCCGAGCGGGCGGGCACGATCCGCCGCGGGACGAGGGCCTTCGTCTCCGTCTACCAGACCGCGGTCCCCTGGGTCTCGATCCTGGTTCGCAAGGTCTACGGGATCGCCGGCTCGGCCGCGGGCGACGCGTCGCGCCTCAACCTGCGCTACGCCTGGCCCTCGGGAAGCTGGGGCTCGCTGCCGATCGCGGGCGGGCTCGAGGCCGCCTATCGGCGCGAGCTCGAGGCGGCCGACGATCCGGTGGCCCTGCGGGCCGAGATCCAAGCGCGGCTCGACGCCGTCGGATCGCCTTTTCGAACCGCCGAGCGGTTCATGGTCGAGGAG
>JBOGZB010000147.1:0-8431 GCA_050697175.1 Solirubrobacterales bacterium
TCGTCACCCTGCACAGCCTGCTCGACCGCGACGTCTACCGGGGCGGCGCGATCGTCGTCGGCCCGGTGCGGCGAGGTCGCGGGCGCCGGGTGCGGGTCGAGCGCCGCGTTGTTCCCGTCTCGGCGGACCCGGAGCGCCGGCTCGCCGTCCTCGAGCGCGAGCTGTGGCGGATCGCGGTCGAGAACCTGAACTACTCCGAGCAGCACGCATGGGCGGCGCTCGCCGGATCCCGGGTGACCGCGAACAACTGGCGGCGGGCGAAGGCGATGCTTCAGCACGACCAGGCCAAGGAGCTGCGGCGCCGGTTCCTGCTCACCTGCGTGCAGCGAAACCGAAACCAGCAGCTCCGGCTCAAGGCGCTCGCCGAGGTGGCGGCGCTGCGGGACGCGGACGCGTTCGACGACTCCGTCGAGGTGGTCGCCACCTGGCCCCGCGACGAGCGGCGAGCCGGCGCCAAGGTCCTACTCCAGGCGCTCGCCGAGCGGCGAATCGGGCGCCGCGACCAGGCCCAGGCCTGGGTCTGGCACCTCGCGGCGATCACCCGCGAGCTCCACGAGGAGTACGCGGTCCAGCGCTGGCCCGAGACCAAGCGCCTGCTCGGCCTGTTCGTCAACTCATCCGGACGCGCTCACGGCCGAAACGCCCGCCGGATCGTCCACGCCGCCCGCCAGCAGGACCGCCGCCTGGCGATCTCGCTGCTCGCGGCCTCGGTCGCCCACACCCCGGAGGCCGAGGAGGTGCTCCGCGGCGCCCGCATGCGGATGGCCCGAAAGCCGTCGGCGGTCGCCCGGGAGCTGCTTCGAAACTTCCCCAAGTCCGGCGGGGGCAAGCGCCGGCGCCGCAGGTCGAAGAGCGGCCAGCGATCGGGGTCGCGGTCGAGCGGCGCAGGCAGGAACGGCGCCAAGCCCGATCAATCCGCCGCAGACAAGCGGCGCAACCCGAAGTCCGGGTCGGAGAACGAGATCGGCGCCGAGTGAGCAATTCGAGGCCCATGCGGTGCCGAATCGTGCACTCGATGGGCTCGGAGACCGCGGCTCGCTACTCCGCGCTCAGCTGAACCTCACCCGCGCCGAGGCTCAGACGCTCGCCGGAGGGGGTCACGACAGTCAGGTTGCCGCGCTCGTCGATCCCCTCGGCCACACCACTGCCGGGAGCGACCGAGCCCGCCCCCTCCCAGCTGACGGCGCGCCCGGCCAGAGCGTCGCGCCTCGCGAACTCCTCGCGCAGGCGTTCATCTGGAGCGTCGATCCAACTCCCGAGCCGCTCGCAGACCGCGGCCAGGGCCTCGGCCTGCTCGACGCCGTGCCCCACCGAGGCCGCGGGCCGGCGCAGATCGCTCGGCAGCTCGCCCGCCTCGATCGAGAGGTTGAGCCCGATCCCGATCACCGCCCAATCCGGCGGACGGGCCTCGATCAGCACCCCGGCGAGCTTTCGCCAGCGGGGGTCGGGATCGGCGCCCGCGTGATCCTTTCGTCCTGCTGTCGGGTCACCGGCGCCCGCCATCTCGGGTTGCCGGACCAGGACGTCGTTCGGCCACTTGACGTGGCACTCGAGCGGCGCCAGCGATTCGACCGCCTCGCAAACCGCGATCGGGACCGTGAGGGGGAGCAGAGCGTGCCGGAGCTCGAGCGGTGCCAGGATCGCCGAACACAGAAGCGCCTTGCCTGACGGCGCGCTCCAGGTCCGCCCGCGGCGCCCACGGCCCTCGGTTTGAACGTCCGCCGTGACGACGGTCCCGCCGGGCGCCCCGGCCAGCGCCAGCTCGCGGGCGCGCTCGTTGGTCGAGTCGGTGACGCGCAGGTGGCGCCGCGGGGCGCCGAAGGCGGTCATGGCCGGAGGGTCACCCGACCGCCGGGCACCAGACCGAGCTCGCGCGCGGCGCTTGCCCGGTTGACCGAGAGCGCGAGCCTGCCGTTCGAGTCCTCGAGGAGGACCAGCTCGCCCGGGAGGGCGTCGGCGAAGGTGAGCGCGAACCCGGCGACGAGCTCGCCTCCGGGCCCGTCGACGCTCAACGTCGACCCGGGCCGCAACCCGACCTGCTCCAGGTCGCGGAGGGAGAGGTCGAGCGCGGCGTTGCCGTACCCGTCCACCGAGACCACGGTCGCCACGACCCTCCCCGCCTCGATCGTCGGCTCGCTCCCCGGCAACTCGACGAGCGACTCGGCGGGAACCTCCTCGCCCGCGTCGGCGAGGTCAGCCCCGAGCGCCAGGTGGGCGGCCACCGGGGCGAACACGTCCCGCCCGTGAAAGGTCGCCGAGGTCGGCTCGAGCCGAAACCGCGATCGCGAGATCTCGACCGCGGACACGGCGCCCTCGAAGCGCTCGATCGCCCGCCAGAGCAGGCCGTTGTCCGGACCGACCAGCAATCGCTCCTCGAGCGAGACGCGGACGGCGACGGCGCGCCGCGCGGTCCCGACCCCTGGATCGACGACCGCCAGGTGGACCCCGGGTGGCGCAAACGGAAGCGCCGCGGCCAGGGCCTCGGCCCCCTGGGCCACCGAATGGCGAGGGATTCCATGCGCCAGGTCGATGACGGGGGCGCCAGGCGCGATCGAGGCGATGACCGCGCGGCAGACGCCCGCGAACTCGTCCTGGGTGCCGTAGTCGGACAGGAAGGTGATCGGCAGCACCGCTATCGGCGGCAGCCTAGCCTCGCCGGCCATCCCTCAGGCGAGCGGGACCGGCCGGCCGATCAGGTAGCCCTGCGCGTAGTCGACCCCGTAGTCACACAGCAGAGCCAGCGTGGCTTCGTCCTCGATTCCCTCGGCCACCGTCAGGACCCCGAGTTCGCGGGCGATCGCGACGATCCCCCTGACCATCGCCTGGTCGTCGGGGCTCGAGGCAAGGTCGATGATGAAGCTGGTGTCGATCTTCAGGTAGCGGACCGGGAGGCGCCTCAGGTAGCTGAGCGAAGCGAACCCGGTGCCGAAGTCGTCGAGGGCGAAGCGGCAGCCGAGCCTGGTCAGCCGCTCAGTGAACTCACAGGCGGCGTCGAGGTGCTCGATCGCCGCCGTCTCGGTGATCTCCAGGATCAGGTCGTGCGCCGAGGTCCCTGCCCCGGCGATCGTCTCCTCGAGGCGGGCGGTCACCTGCTCGTCGCCGATCGACAGCGCCGACAGGTTCACCTCGGCCGGCCGGCCGCGGCCCGCCAGCTCGACTCCCTGCTCGACCATCCAGCAGTCGACGATCCCGATCAGCCCGCATAGCTCGACCTCGGGCAGGAACTCCGCCGGGGAGATGACCTCCCCGTCCGCGTCGGGGGCCCGCAGGCGGACGAGCAGCTCCTCCTGGGCGACGCTTCGGCGCCTCGGGTCGAGGATCGGCTGGGTATAGGCGAGGAGGTGGTCGTCGTTCAAGAGACCCTGCCAGCGCTGCTCCATCTCCTTGCGCTCGGTGATGTCGGTGGCGACGGCGAACCACGCCTCGCCGTCGGAGCGGGCGCTCCAGCGCAGCCAGCGCCAGCCGCCCCCCCGCGCGCGGTAGCGGTTCTCGAAGTTCGCGATCTCGTGCCCGGCCGTGCCCACCTGGGCCGACTGCTCGAGGGTGCTGTCCCGATCGGCGGGATGGACGAAGTCCACGTAGGGACGCGACATCAGCTCCTCCGGCGTCCACCCCAGCAGCCCCTCCCAATCCCCGCTCAGCGACGTGAAGCGGCCGCTCGCGTCTGCGGTGCAGAGCAGGTCGCGCCGGAAGTCGAACCGTAGGCCGGCCTCGCGATCCTCATCCATGATCCACTCGGCGCCCATCGTTCTCCCCGAGTCGCTCGCCGCCGAACCGCGCCCGAGACTACGGGCGCCCCGGGGCGGCTGTCAACCCTGCGCCCGCCACGTCGTCGAGCAGCGCCTCGAGCAGGCCGTCGGGATCGTGTCGCGTTGCCTCGACGTGGACCTCGAGGCCGGCGTCGCGGGCGGCCTCGCTCGTGACGGGGCCGATCGATACGACGCGGGCGTGAGCGGGGGCGCGGCCATCGACCGCCTCGACGAAGTTGCGGACCGTCGACGACGAGGTGAAGGTCAGGTAGTCGGCGTCGAGCGCCGCCTCGATCGAGGCGGCGTCGGGGCGCTCGGCGACCGTCTCGTAGAGGGCCACCACGTCCACCTCGGCGCCGCGGCCGCTCAGCGCATCGGGCAGGACGTCTCGGGCCTCGGCGGCCCGGGCGACCAACACCGGTCGGCCCGCCACATCGAGATCGGCCAGCGCCTCGATCAGCGCCTCGGCGATCGAGCGCTCCGGCACGACGTCGGCGGAGATGCCGTGCTCGGCGAGCGCCGCCGCCGTCCCAGGGCCGATCGCCGCAACAGTCGCATTGGCGAGCGCCCGCGCGTCGAGGCCGGCGGACCCGAGCGCCTCGAACAGGAGCCGGGCTCCGTTCGGGCTCGTCAGGCAGACGAGCGCATAGGCGTGGATCGACTGGACTGCGTCCTGCGCCTCGCGCGACTTCAGGAGGGGCACGATCCGGATCACGGGAAGCTCGACCACGTCGGCGCCCAGCCCGCGCAGGGCATCCGCGAGGCCGCTCGCCTGAGCTCGAGCCCTGGTCACGACGACGCTCAGCCCGTGAAGCGGGCGGCGCTCGAGCCAGGCGAGCGTCTCGCGTCGCGCGGCGACCGCCCCGACCAAGACGATCGCCGGGGGCCGGATGCCCTCGCGTCCCGCGAGGGCCGGCAGCTCAGCGAGGGCCGCCGTCACGGTCCTCTGGGCCGCCATCGTCCCCCTCTCGACCACCGCCGCGGGCTCGCCCGGGTCGCGGCCGGCGGCGATCAAGAGCTCGACGATCCGCGGGAGGCGCTTCACCCCCATGTACAGAACCAGCGTTCCGGGGAACCTCGCGAGCGCCTCCCAGTCGATGGCCGAGTGCTCCTTGTCAGGGTCCTCGTGGCCGGTTACGAACGCGACGGCCGAGGCATCGTCGCGGTGGGTGAGGGGTATGCCGGCGTATGCGGGCGCCGCGACGCCGGCCGTCACCCCCGGCACGACCTCGAACGCCACCTCGGCCGAGACCAGCGCCTCGGCCTCCTCGCCCCCCCGGCCGAATACGAACGGGTCCCCGCCCTTGAGGCGTACGACGCTTCGGCCCGCCCCGGCGTGCTCGACCATCATCTCCTCGATCTCGCGCTGGGGAACCTCCGGCGAACCCGGGCGCTTGCCGACGTCGATCAGCTCCGCGTCGGGCCGGACGCCGCTCAGCGCCGCCTCCGGGATCAGCCGGTCGTGAAGGATGACGTCGGCGGTCGCGACCAGATCGGCGGCGCGCACCGTCATCAGTCCCGGATCACCGGGCCCGGCGCCGACCAGATAGACGACGCCCGGCCTAGCCTTCATCGGAGGGTCCGGTGTCGGCCGGGGCCGGCTCGACGGCCCCGAGGATCTGGCGGGCGCCGGCGGCGAGCATCCGCTCGGCGAGCGCCTCCCCGAGCGCCGCGGGCTGCTCGGGATCACCGCTGAGGCTGTCGCGCACCCAGTCGGAGCCGTCGGGAAGCCCCGCGTAGCCGAACATCCGGAGCTCCCCGGCGCCGAGTCGAGCACAGATCCCGACCGGCGTATGGCAGGAGGCGCCGAGGGCGCTCAGCGCGGTTCGCTCCGCGGTCAGCTCCACCAGGGCGTCGTGGCCGGATATCCGGGCCGCCTCCCGCGCCGCTCGGTCGTCTCCTCGGCGGGCCTCGAGCGCCAGCGAGCCCTGACCACCCGCGGGAGTCAGCTCCTCGAGCCCGAACCGGAACGAGGCCTCGTCGGCGCGACCCAGGCGGCTAAGACCGGCGGCCGCGAGGACGACCCCGTCGTACTCGCCCTCGGCGAGCTTTCGAAGCCGGGTGTCGACGTTTCCGTGCAGCTCGGCCAGCTCGAGGTCCGGGCGGAGCGCCAGGAGCTGCGAGCGCCTGCGAAGGCTCGCCGTCCCGATCCTCGAGCCGGCGTCCAGCTCATCGAGCGACGACCCGGATCCCACGAAGGCGTCGGCGGGGTCCTCACGCTCCAGCACCCCGACCAGGCGGATCGTCTCGGGGCGGTCCGAAGGGAGATCCTTGGCGGAGTGCACGCCGAGGTCGACCTCGCCGTCCAGCACCGCCCGCTCCACCCCCCGCACGAAGCGCTCCTTGTCCTCGGGCCCTCCGTCCGCCGACTCGACGGTCACCACGTCGGCTCCGCCGAGCGCCTCGGCGACCAACCCGGCCTGGGCGACGGCCAGCGCGCTCCCGCGCGTGCCGAGCTTCAGCCGATCGCTCAACTCGCGGGGCGCTTGCGAGCCCGGGCGTCGGGCAGGCTGCGAAGCTCGCCTCCGGCGCCGTCGGCCGGCGCACTCTCGGCGTCGAGGCCGAACAGCTCGCGTATCGCGGTCACGTAGACGTATGCGTCGTCCTCGCCGGAGGCGCGCTTCAGGTTGAGGGTCGGCTCGTGGAGCAGCCTGCCTGCGATCGCCCGTGCCATCGCGCCGATCCGCGCGCGGTCGTCGTCGGAGAGCGACTCCCAGCGCGGCTCGTTCTCGACCAGCACGCGCGAGACGATCTCGTCGGCCCGGGCGCGAAGCGCGGCGACGGTCGGCTCGACGTCGCGGGAGCCGAGCCAGCGCTCGAACCTGGCGAGCTCGGCGCGCAGGATGCTCTCGGCGATCCGGGCCTCGGCCTCGCGACCCGACGCATTTCGCTCCACGAGCGACTGGAGGTCGTCCATGTCGTGCAGGCTGACGCCCTCGAGGTCACGGCAGTCCGGGTGGATGTCCCGGGGCACGGCGAGGTCGATCAGCAGCACCGGGCGTCCTCCGCGGGCGCGCATCACCTCGCTCAGCCCGTCGGGCTCGATCACGTGGTGGGGGGACGCGGTCGAGGCGACGACGATGTCGGCGCGCTGCATCTGCTCGGGGAGGTCCTCGAACCTGATCGCGCGGCCGCCGAACCGCTGGGCAAGGCCGATCGCCCGGTCGTAGCGACGGTTGGCGATGAAGGCCGGCTCCACGCCGCGGGCCGCCAGCGCGCGAGCGGTCAGCTCGGCGGTCTCGCCGGCGCCGACCACGACCACGAGGCGGCTGGACAGGTCGCCCAGCGTGCGCCGGGCAAGCTCGACCGCGACCGATGGCACCGACACCCCGCGCTCGGTGATCCCGGTCTCGGAGCGGGCCCGCTTTCCCGCCGCCAGGGCGCCTCGGAACAGCCGGTTCAGCAGTGGCCCGGTCGCGCCCTCGACCAGGGCGAGCTCGTAGGCGCGCTTGACCTGGCCCTGGACCTCGGCCTCTCCGAGGATCATCGAGTCGAGTCCGGCGGTGACCCTGAACAGGTGAAGCGCCGCCTCGGCCCCCCGCAACGAGTAGAGCCGCCCGACCAGCTCGGTCGGGGGCGTGCCGGCCTCGCGGGCGAGAACGCCCAGCGCCAGCGACTCGGCGCCGACCGGGTCGGACACGGCGAGGTAGATCTCGGTTCGGTTGCAGGTCGAGATCGCGACGGCCTCCCCGACCTCGGGTGCCGAGGCGAGCTCCGAGAGGACCCCCGCGGCGCGCCCCTCGGTGAGCGCAACGCGCTCTCGCAGCTCGAGCGGCGCGGTCTTGTGGGAGATGCCGAGGGCCAGGAGGTCGGTCACGGGCTGATAACTCCCCCGGCATCCTCGGCTCCATGAATAACTCCGCCGGGAGCCTCGTGAACAACTCCGCCGGAGGCCTCGCGAATAACTCCGCCGGAGGCCTCGCCTTCGGCTCCGTCTCCGGCGGGTTGCGACGCGGACCGGGCGGCAGGGTCACTCGCTCCTCCCGCGACTTCGTCGCTAGCGCCGGCGATTCCACCTTGTGACCGGGCGGCAGGATCGCTCGCCTGCGCCGCGACTTCGTCGCTCGCTCTGGCGGTCCCACCTTGTGGCGGAGTGGCAGAGTTGCTCGCCCTTCCCTCCGCGTGGTCGGCCAGGTCGCCGAGCTCGCGGTCGATGCGCTGGAGCTTGGCGGCCATGATCGCCACGTAGACCAGGATCAAGGTCAGGAAGACGAGGTACGCGGCGGCGACGTACTTGCCCGCTTCGTCGAGTGGGAGGGCGGGCATCAGGTGATCGGGGAGGCGGCCCGCGACGGGGCGGTTCCGGGGGCGATTCGCGAACCTCGGGGGGCGGCGTAGTCCTCGCCCTCGATCGCCCGTCGCAGGCGCGACAGCTTGGCGGACGTGGCCTTGGCGGCCAGCTCGAAGCGGACGAGGCATGCCCACAGCAGCGCCATCCCGAGCAGGCACACCAAGAAGGTGAGGAGCATCGATCCGGGCAGGCCCCCCGCCGAGGAGAACGTGCGGGGGTGGACCAGGGGCTGGGCCATCCGGACCGCAATGAAGTTGAGCGGCACGAAGGCGCCCGCGGTGATCGCGAACACTGACGCGTAGCGCGCCTGCCGATCGCGGTCCTCGATCGCGTAGCGGAGCGGGTAGTAGGTCACGTAGAGCAGGAAGACGATCAGGAAGCTGACCAGGGT
>JBOGZB010000148.1:0-5997 GCA_050697175.1 Solirubrobacterales bacterium
GCCTGGGACAGCGACAGGAACGCGGCGAACAGGATCAGCGCGGCACACGTCACGAGCCGCCCTGTGCGCCCGATCCCCTCGATGACCGCCGCGTCGGTGTCTCGGCCCCCGGCGTAATCCACGAGCATGCGGGCGAGGATGAACACCTCGTATTCCATCGACAGCCCGAACAGGAACGCGAAGACCATCAGCGGTATCCAGGCCGGCACCGAGCCGGTCGCCTCGATCCCCCACAGCAGGTCGGATCCGTGGCCGTGCTGCCACATCAGCGCCAGCACCCCCCATGCGGCCCCGACGCTGACGATGTTGAGGATCACAGCCTTGAGCGGCAGGAGCAGCGAGCGGAACGCCCGCGCCAGGAGGATGAACGTGACCACCGCGATCAGGGCGATCATCAGCGGGAAGTTCCCGTAGACGGCGCTGATGAAGTCCGCGTTCTGGGCCGGCAGGCCTCCGACCTGCACGTCCGCTCCGGTCGAGTGCGCGGCCACGCGAGCTCGATCCAGCGTGTCCCGGCCGGCCGAGGTCGAGTCGTCGGAGACCGGGAACCCGAGCACCTCCGCGACGCCTCCGCTTCGCCACTGGGGCGAGTCCGGCGCCACCGCGCCGTGCATGCCCTCGACGGCGCTCAGCTTGTCGGCGACCTGGTTGGGATCGGTCCCGTTGGTGAGGATCTCGAAGGGGAGCAGGGCCCCCGACCCGATCCCGGAGTCCTCCAGGGCGATCAGGCCCTCCTTGGCGTCGCCGTGCTTGGCGAGCGTGTCGGGGCTCGCGTCGCCCAGGGTCAGTCCGGTCGCGGCGACGACGAGCGCCCCCAGGACGACGATCGCCGTCCCGGCGGCGAGCCAGCGATGGCGGACCACGCCCTCGGCCCATCTGGTCCACGCCCGGCTGGCCCGATCGTCGGTTCGCCTGTGGGGCCAGTCGAGGCGGTGCCCCACCTTCGACAGCACGACTGGGAGCAGGGTGATCGCTACCAGCGTGCTGACCAGCGGGATCAGCATTCCGGCGTAGCCCATGCTGCGAAGGAACGGCACCGGCAGGGCGACCATCGCCAGCAGGCCGATCGCGACCGTGGTGCCGCTGAACACGACTGCGCGTCCCGCGGTCTCCATCGCGCGCTGGACGGCCTCGTCGCCGCTTCGCCCATGGGCGCGCTCCTCGCGCCAGCGCGACACGACCAGAAGCGAGTAGTCGATCGCGATCCCGAGCCCGACCAGTGCGATCAGGAACTGCACGACCGGCGATATGTCGGTGAACGTCGTCAGACCCCAGACGAGCAGGAAGGTGGTCATGATCGAGACGATCGCCATCGCGAGCGGGACCAGGGCGAGGAAGGACGCGAACACGAACGCGAGCACGATCAGGGCGCCGACGCCGCCCAGAACCGACTCGAGCAGGACCCCCGTCCCGCTGTCGCCGCCCGATTCGTTCTGGAGCGCGTCGAAGCCGCTCACGTGGACGGGCGCTCCCGCGACCTGGAATCCGCTCAGGGCGGAGCGGGCCGCCTTGGCCGCATCGGGGTTCTCACCGAAGGACGAGCTCGGGTCGGGCTGCGGGTAGACGATCGCGAACGTCGTCCGGCCGTCGCTCGAGACGAAGCCCTGGTCGCCGGTCGACGCGTAGGAGGCGATCCGCGCCCCGGGCAGCGCCTTCGCGAGGCGCCTGTCCACCTGCTGGAGCTGGGAGCGAACCGCCGGCGAGCTGACCGTCTGGCCGGCCGGCACGGTGACCACCGGGACGATCGGCGCCGTATCGCCGCCCTTGCCCCCGAAGTGGTCGGAGATCGCCACGCTCGCCTCCCAGCCCTCCTTGCCCGGAACCGAGAACTTCTGGTCGAGCGCCTTGGTGGCCTTGTCGGCCGAGGCGATCCCGACCAGCGCCAGCACCAGCCAGAAGATGGTCACGATTCGCTTGTGGGCCAGGACCCAGCGGGTCAGTGCGGACACGGGCTGCCTCCTGTGTGGTCGATTTCGTTCAACTCATTCATTGGACAAATGGTTTGTAGCAGAAATAGTCGCGAGGGCGTAGAATGGCTCTCGGGTGCTGTGAGTCAAGACCGGCCGCCCGCCCGTAACTCATCGCGTGGCGCGCGCATGAGGCGGGGCGGGACTGATCAAGGGCTCGGGTACCCGGTCCAGACCCGATCATGCGCTTCGACAGACCCCCGCCCGAGCCCCTCGCCAGCGCCCCCGGCTTCCTTCTGTCGTGGAACGGACAGCGGACCGCGCACCTGTTCGCGGAGGCGCTGGAGCCGCTCGCGCTTCGCCCCCAGCATTTCGGCATCCTGACCCTGATCGCAACCCGGCCCGGGAGCACCCAGCAGGAGCTCGTGGACCACTCGATGATCGACCCGAGCTCGATGGTCGCGATGATCGACGAGCTCGAGGAGCTCGGCCTCGCGGAGCGGCGGCTCCACGAGAGCGACCGGCGAAAGCACGCCGTCCATCTGACCGACTCGGGGCTCGAGACGCTCGAACGGGCCCGAGCCGTGGCGGCCGCGACGGCCGGCGAGCTGCTGGCGCCCCTCGACGCCGACGAGCGCGAGACGCTCCGTCTGCTGCTCCGAAAGCTGGCGGGCGTCCAGGACGCCCAGCCCGACGATCAGGACGGGACCGATCCCTGACGGGGATTGACGATCGGCCGCAGGTTGGGCTCGATCTGATCGCGCAGGTGCTCGATGAACGGAGGTAGCGAGAGCTTCTCCCCGAGGGTCTCGAGCGGCTCGTCGATCGCAAACCCGGGGCCGCCGAGCGTCGCGAGCTCGAATAGGACGCCGCTCGGCTCGCGGAAGTAGACCGACCGGAAGTAGAAGCGGTCGATCACCGGAGTGGGCCGCATGCCCGCCGCGACGACCTGCTCGCGCCACGCCTCGTGCTGGTCGGCGGGCGAGGCCCAGGCGACGTGATGAACCGAGCCCGCGCCCTGAATCCCGGGCTCACCGGGCGCCTCGTGGTACGCATAGGCACCGCCCCGCCACTCGCCCCGCGCCTCCCAGATCGCGGCTCCCTCCGCCTGGCGAAGCAGCGTGAAGCCGAGTGTCTCGACGAGGAGCTCCCTGCTTCGGTCCGGGTCGGACGCGTAGGCGCACACGCCGGCGAACCCCTGGAGGGCCAGCTCGGCGGGGACCTCGGGGTGCTCGGCGATCAGCGGCGGGTCGTCCGCGTTCGAGACCGCCAGCTCGTGCTCGAGCCCCTCGGGATCGTCGAAGCGGATCGCCTCGTGGCCATCGACGGGCTGGGACTCGATTCCGTGCTCGCCGAGCCGCCGGGTCCAGAACTCGAGCGCGTCGGCCGATCCGACCCGCCAGACGACGCGGTGGACCATCCCGTCGCCGGCCCGGCCCGGGGCAGCGCCCGGATACTCGAAGAACGTCAGGTCCGATCCGGGGTCGCCCTGCTCGTCGGCGTAGAACAGATGATAGACGCTCGTGTTGTCCTGGTTGACGGTCTTCTTGACCATCCGAAGGCCCAGGACACCGGCGTAGAAGTCGACGTTTCGCTGCGCGTCGGCGGTGATCGCCGTGACGTGGTGGATTCCCTCGAGCTCGATGCCGATGACGATAGCGGCAGGCCGCTGCGGCCAACCAGCGCCCCCGACGTTGTACGCAGTCGCGTTCGCCGGACCGCTACCCTCGCGGCTCAGGGTATGCCTATGAAGGGGGAGAGTCGATGACCGTCGAGACCACCGCCACCGGTAGCAGCGCGATCGACCGCCAGCGGATCGCCGAGCTGACCGAGCGCGAGATGGCGAAGCTCACCGAGCGTACCCCCGCCTCCAAGCAGCGCCACGAGCGGGCGATCAAGGTGATGCCCGGCGGCGTGCCGTCCTCCTTCCAGGAGAACGACCCCTGGCCCGTCTACATCGAGCGCGGAGAGGGCACCCGCGTATGGGACGTCGACGGCCACGAGTACTCGGACTTCCACAACGGGTTCGGCGTCATGTGCATCGGCCACGCGAACCCGACCGTGGGAGCCGCCGTCAAGGCGCGAGTCGATCTCGGGACCCACTTCGCCGCGCCCACCGACGGCTCGATCGTCGTCGCCGAGGAGCTCCAGAGGCGCTTCGGCCTTCCGCAGTGGCGGTTCGAGAACTCCGGCACGGAGTCCACGATGGACGCCGTCCACCTGGCACGCGGCGCGACCGGGCGCGACATCATCCTCAAGATCGAGGGCTCCTACCACGGCCATCACGACGCGGTCATGGTCTCCGTGTACCCGGATCTCGAGGACCTCGGCGAGCGCGACGATCCGGTCTCGGTCCCCTACGGCGCCGGCTATCCGCGCGCCCTGACCGAGCTGACCCGCGCGGTCCCGTTCAACGACGCGAACGCGCTCGAGGCAGTGCTCGGCAAGCTCGAGGGGCAGGTCGCCGGGCTGATCATGGAGCCCGCGATGATGAACATCAACATCATCCCCCCGGTCGAGGGGTACCTCGAGCGCGTCCGCGAGCTGACCGCGGCCCACGGGGTGAAGCTGATCTTCGACGAGGTGAAGACGGGCGCCACGATCGCCTACGGCGGCGCCACCCAGCGGTTCGGCGTCAAGCCGGACATGATCACCCTCGCCAAGGCGGTCTGCGGCGGCTATCCGGGCGGGGCGATCGGCATGTCCGAGGAGATCGCCGAGCTCGTCTCGAGCGGCAAGGTCCACCAGTACGGCACCTTCAACGGCAACCCGCTGGTCATGGCGGCGTCACAGGCGACCCTGACCGAGGTGTTGACCGAGGACGCGTACGCCGGCCTCGAGGCGACGAATGAGCGGCTCAAGGCCGCCTGCCAGGAGATCGTCGACCGCTACGAGCTCCCGGCATACACCGAGGGCATGGGCGCCAAGGGATGCGTGATCTTCTCGAGCGAGCCGCTTCGCGAGTACCGCGACTACCTGACCAAGGTCGACGGCGAGCTCTCGACCCTTGCCTGGCTCTACCACATGAACCACCAGATCTTCATGACCCCGGGCGTCGAGGAGGAGTGGACGCTGTCGATCGCCCACTCCGACACCGACATCGACCGCTACCTCGCAGCCTTCGAGGCGTTCGCGCGCGACGTCGTCGGAGCCTGAGCCGCGCTCAGCGACTGAAGCCCTCGCCGCGACCCCCGCTGAGCCGGCGCTCGCGGATACCCTGACCCGATGGCCAATCGCCTCGGGCTCGAGACCAGCCCCTATCTCCTCCAGCACCGCGACAACCCGGTCGACTGGTACGCCTGGGGGGCGGAGGCGTTGGGGCGCGCGGGCGGCGAGGACCGTCCGATCCTGCTCTCGATCGGGTATTCCGCCTGCCATTGGTGCCACGTCATGGAGCGCGAGTCGTTCGAGGACCCGGCCACGGCCGCCTACATGAACGAGCACTTCGTCTGCGTCAAGGTCGATCGCGAGGAGCGCCCCGACCTCGACGCGATCTACATGGAGGCGGTCCAGGGCATGACCGGCCACGGGGGGTGGCCCCTGACCGCCTTCCTCGACCCCGAAGGGGTGCCGTTCTTCGGCGGGACCTATTTCCCGCCCGAGCCCCGCCAGGGGATGCCGAGCCTGCGGATGGTGATGGAGGCGGTGGTCGAGTCGTGGTCCAACCAGCGCGAGGAGATCCGCGGCTCGACCAAGCGGATCCGCGAGCAGCTGAACGCGATCGGCAGGCTCGATCCCTCCGACGAGGCGCTGGACGCGGGCGCGCTGGACGCCGCCGTCGCCCGGCTCGCCGAAACGGCCGACATGGAGCGGGGCGGCTTCGGCGGCGCCCCCAAGTTCCCCTCCGCCTCCGCGCTCGAGCTGCTCCTCGCGCGCGGCGTGACGGCGCCGGTCGAGGTGACGCTCGACGCAATGGCCCACGGCGGCATCTACGACCAGATGGGTGGTGGCTTCGCCCGCTACTCGGTCGACGCCGAATGGCTCGTCCCGCACTTCGAGAAGATGCTCTACGACAACGCCCAGCTCCTCGAGCTTCTCACCTACGCTTGGCTCGCGACCGGCGACCCCCTCTTCCGGCGCCGTATCGAGG
>JBOGZB010000149.1:0-7256 GCA_050697175.1 Solirubrobacterales bacterium
GACCAGCTCCTCGAGGTAGAACGGATTTCCCTCGGCGCGGCCGAGGAGCCGCCGCTCGAGCTCGGCCGGAAGCGTGTCGGGGCCGACCAGGGCGGCGAGAAGCTCGCGACCGCGATCGCCGGCGAGCGCCTCGAGGGCCGCCTCGCGCGATCGGTCGCGGAAACGGTGAAGGGTGCGCTCACGGACCGCCCACACCGGCTGTCCCGGCTCGGGACGGGCGACGAGGACGATCAGGATCGGCACCCGCTCGACGAGCTCGACGAGGCGCTCGACCAGTGCCAGCGACGATGCATCCGCCCAATGCAGGTCGTCGAGCGCCAACGCAACCGGGCCCTCGGCCGCGAGACGCTCCAAGAGCTCGGCCACGGCCGCGCGGATTCGCTCCTGAATCATCTGCGGCGGCGGATCGGGCGAGTCGTCGTGGGCCGCGACGGCCGAGGCGAGCACCAGACGAAGCGGCTCGATCAGCTCCTCTGCGCGCTCTCCCGCGATCCGCTCGAGCTCATCTTCGAGCGCGGCCGCCACCCCCTCGGCCCCGGGCTCGCCCGCCAGCTCACCCAGCCACTCCCTGAGCAGGACCCGAAACGGCCAGTACGGAAGCGCCTCTCCGTAGGACACGCAGCGACCCTCGAGCCATCGCGGCCGGCGGCCGAGCGACTCGCCACTGAGGAATCCGCGCCGAAGCTCCGCCACGAGCCGCGACTTGCCGATTCCCGCCTCGCCGGTCACGAACAGGATCCGCCCCGAGCCCTCGAGCACCGCATCGACCGACTCGATCCCCCGGCGAAGCTCCTGATCGCGGCCCACCAGCTCCGCGGTTACGCGCGGCCCCTCGGCTCCGCCGGTGGTGCGGGCCTCGAGGGGCCGACGGGCGACCACCGACTCGGCCTTTCCCTTCAACTCGAGCGCGCGCGGCTGATCGAACGTGAACCGATCGGCGGTCAGGCGATGGGTTCGCGGGCCGACCAGCACGGTGCCCGCTCCGGCGGCGGCCTGAAGTCGCGCGGCGGTGTTGAGCGAGTCGCCGACCGCCCCATACTCGAGCTTGCTTCCTCCACCCACCGGTCCCAGGACCGCGAGACCGGTCTCGATGCCGACCCTGACCGCGAAGCCCTCGATCCCCCACTCGCGGCCGATGTCGTCGCTCGCCGCGGCGATCGAATCGACGATCGCAAGGCCGGCGAGGATCGCCCTCTCCGGGTCGTCCTCATGGGCGTTCGGCGCCCCGAACAGCGCCAGCAGGCCGTCCCCGGCGTACTCGAACACCTCGCCGCCGAAGCGCTCGACGGCAGACGCCATTTTCGCCACGGCGCCGCCGATCACTCCCTTGAAATCCTCGGGGTCCATGCTCTCGCCGAGCGACGTCGAGCCCACCACGTCGGCGAACAGCGCGCTGACGATCTGGCGCGCCTCGCGCGGGGACGACTTTGCGACCGGCGCGCCGCAGGCGGAGCAGAAACGCGCGTCGGCGGCGAGCTCGGCGGCGCAGCTTGCGCATGCCGGGGTCACGCGACGAGTCTAGAGCGCGACTCTGCGTCGAAAGACGCGGAAGCGAGGCCGGAAGCCGAGTAAGGTCGCCGGCCTGCATGAGCATGACGGCGATCCTCTCCCCGCACCAGGACGACGCCGTCTTCTCGCTGTGGCACCTGCTGGCGGGTGCGGGCGAGGTGGCCGTGGTCAACGTCTTCGCTGGAGTGCCGGCCGCGGACCGGCTCGGTTGGTGGGACGCCGAGACCGGCGCCACGGATCCGGCCTCGCGGGCTCGCGAACGCCACGGTGAGGATCGCGCCGCGCTGGCTCTCGCCGGACGCTCGGCGATCAACCTCGAGTTCCTCGACGCGCAATACCGCGGCGGCGATCAGGCGGTCGAGCCGATCGCCGCGGCGATCGCGGCGGCGGTCCCGCGGGACGCCCTGCTCCTCGCGCCGGCCGGGCTGGGCGCACATCCCGACCACCTCCTGGTGCGATCAGCCGCTCTGGCGATTCGCGGGCGCGGCCGGCCGGTCGGCCTCTATGCCGACATCCCCCACGCGACCCGACACGGGTGGCCGAGGTGGGTCACGGACGGGGCCTCGACCGACCAGCTCGACGAGCCGGCTCGGCGTTGGGTGGCCGACCTGGACGGCACCGGGGTCGCCCTCGACCGACTCGCCCCCCGGGTGCGGCCCCTCGATCCCGATCAAACCGCGCGAAAGCTCGGAGCGCTGGCCGAGTACCGGACTCAGCTTCCCGCTCTCGACGCTGAGTTCTCGTTCCGGGCGCGACCGGAGGTCCTGCGGTTCGAGATCGTCTGGCCGCTCTAGGCGCGCCCCTCGAGATAGGGCGCCGGCCCGCCCGGCTCAGCTTCCCGTCACCCAGCAGCTCTGCCCGCTACAGGTTTCGAGCTGGGTCAGCGTCTGGTGCAAACGCGCCTGCTTGACCGGGCCCAGGGCCCCATAGGTGTTGTGGCGCTCGTAGGGGTCCTTGGCGACGTTGTAGTACTCACGATCGCCGTTCGCGTACTCGACGTAGACGTCGTTCTGCCTGCGGATCGCTTCGTAGGTGGTCGGGTTGCCGCTCTTCGCCGTCTGATAGTCCGGGTCCGACTTGGCGGTGTCGGGGCCGTGGTGCTCGACCAGCGCCGCGGTCCTCCACTTGCCGTGGTTGGCGTTGTGGAGCAGCGGCACCAGGCTGTGACCGTCGACGTCGTTGGGCACGCTCGCTCCGGCGAGCTGACTGAAGGTCGATCGCAGATCGACGTTCTCGGTGATCTTGTCCACCGTCTTGCCCGCCGGCACGTCGGGGCCGACGACGACCAGCGGGACGCTGATGTCGGTGTCGAAGGCGGTCATCTTGCCCTGCATCAGCCGGTGGTCACCCATGTGGTAGCCGTTGTCCGACGAGAAGACCAGGTACGTGTTGTTCGCAACGCCGTTGGCGCTCAGCGTGGCCCGCAGCCGGCCGATCATGTCGTCGACCGCCTGCACCGACTGGGCGCGCTTTCGGAACCGCTCGTCCAGGTTGTTGATCTCGGTCTGGTTGAGCGCCGCTCGGCCGGCGAGCCACGACGGTGGGTTCGTGTTCGCCGTGTTGAACGCAGGCGTCCTCGGGACCTTTGCGTTGGGGAAGTCCTGCGCGTCGCGAGGTGCCGGGGTCGAAGGCGCGTGCGGCGCGAAGGTCGCGATCTCCAGCATGAAGGGGTTGCCCGCCTGGGCGGCCCCGTTGATGAAGTTGACGCCCTTGCCGGCCAGCACGTCGGTCAGGTAGTCGGCCGGCGTGCTTCCGTAGGAGACCAGGCTCCCGTTCTCGTTCAGCTGGTAGTCGAACCCCTTGTAGCCGTTCCCCGCGACGTCCCACTCGCTCCAACCCGGCGGCACGTAGAGGGTCGACGGCTCATACCCGTTCAGGTACTTGCCCATCATCGCCGTTCGGTAGTTGGCGCCGGCGATCGAGCTGATCGCGGTGGCGAACGTGTCGCTCTCCTCGCCACGGTCGTGGAACACCTGGAAGCCCCCGTTCGGCGGCTTGTTGGTGATCACGCCCGTGTTGTGGGGCACGCGACCGGTGAAGATCGAGGACCGCGACGGACAGCACAGGGAGTCGGTCACGTAGTAGCGGCTGAACGTCTCGCCCTGGCTCTGGAGCGCCTTCACGTTCGGCATGTACTTGAGGAGGTTCCACGAGAGGTCGTCGGTCAACACGAAGACGACGTTCGGGTGGTCGCTCGCCCGCTTTGCGCTCGACGGCGCGTTCGAGGCGGCCGGGGCGGATGCGCCGGCGGTCGCCAGTGCGAGCGCCAAGACCGCGACCAGCGCGACCAGCGCCAGGGCCCAGGTCGACCTGACTCTGCTTCGAATGCCTCCCGCCACGACGCCACCTCCCGGTTCGTGCCGGAGCCGGCGCTCGGCCGACCCCCCCTTTCGTCCGCTCGAACACGGGCGGCCGGGGAAAGTTTCGAAGCGTCAGCCGATCAGCTCCTCGAGGTTCGAGGGGTGGAGGTGCTCCTTGGCGAGCTCGTCCGGCAGCGCGGACTGGGCGATCTGGATCAGCGTCCCGTGCGCCTTGGACGGCCGCAGGAACGCCTCCTTCCAGTCGGGGCTCTCGAGACTGACGTCGACGAGCTCGTAGCCCCGCTCCTCGAGGTCGGCGATCGCCTCGGTGATCGCGTCGGTCTTGAAGGTCATGTGGTGGAGGCCCTCTCCGTAGCGGTCGAGGAACCGGGTCAGGAAGCCCTCGCCGAGCGGCTCGAGGAGCTCGACCTTGCCACCGCTCGGATAGCGGAGCTGGATCCAGCGCCACGTTTCGCTCGCATCGCCTCCCATCAGGTACTCGCCGCCGAGAGCGTCACGGTAGAGCGGCAGCGCGGATTTGATCGAGCGAAGAGCGACGGCGACGTGGTCGAGGTCGAGCTGCGCCACGGGCTCACTCTACGAGCGGTTCAGCCCGCACGCTGCCCGAGCTCCGCCCAGGGGATGAACGCCATGCGCTTGGGCCGGATGCGGCTGACCCCGGGGCAGCGGCTCGACGCCGCTTGCCTGCTCAGCGCCGGCAGTAGACGTAGCCGGTGACCGCCGCCGGTTGGTTGGCGATGCCGAAGGCGGCGGTGCGCCACGCGAGCCCATGGTCGATCCGCTTGGAAGTCAGCGCGATCGAGGCCTTGAGGTCCGAGGATCCGATCCCGAAGTGACCGTCGAAGCCTCCCGAGAGCGCCCGGCTGCCCGACGGGCACCCGGCATCCACGGTCGCCTCGGCGTTCGGGTCGACCTCGACCGTCTCGGAGCGGGTGATGATCCGCTGCGCCGCGCTCGAGCAGTAGGCATAGGCGATCAACCGGCCCGAGGACCCGGGGCCGCTCTTGCCGCCGATGTTGAACCCTCCGACCCGCCACTTCCTCTCGCCCGCTCGCCGCGACGTGAAGGCGATGATCCGGGGGCCCTTGTCGGGGTCGAACTTGTTGGTCGCGAAGCCGCCCGCGATCGCCTCGGTTCCGCTGGGGCACCTGGCGAGCGCGTTTCCGTAGCTGCTCGGGAAGAGCTGGACCCGCTTCGAGACGATCTGGGGCGCGTGGACGCCGCAGTAGGCGAACGACGCGAGCTGGCCGTCGGACCCGCTGAAGTTGGCGCCGTCGGTCTCGATCCCCCGGCTGCCCGCGGGCATCGACGCGTAGCGCACCAGCGGGCCCTTGCTGCTCGAGCTCGAGTCGAACTGAGACGCGAACCCGCCCGCCAGGGCGCTGCGGCCCGGCTTGCACTTGGCCGTCGCGGACCCGACCGAGCCGGGGGCGACGGTCACGTCGTCGCGGCTCTGGGCCGACGCGAACGCCACCCCGGCGCCGACTATCGCCGCAACCGTGACGGCGGCGGTCGCCCATCCCGCCATTCGGCCTGCTCGTCGGGGTTCGATTCTCATTCGGACGCGCTCCTTGCTTTGATTCGAAGGTCGGCGATCGGCCCACATCGCCCAGGCGTCGTTCGCCCGCCGTGCGATTGCCGCGATCACGCTGATTTCGCGTCGGAGCCGAGATTCCTGCCAGGCCGAACCCCCGGCGGCGCGGCCTCAGTGAAGCGCGCCGTGGGTCCGGCTGCCGAAGTAGCGGGTTCTGCACTTCGGGCAGCGGCGCAGAAGGCGCTGCCCGCCGCGTCCGCACCGTGGGCAGGTGCGAGGCGGCGGTCGGACGATCCCGTGCTTCATGGTCGCGCCGATCGTACCCCCGGGTGCCCGGCCACCGGGCTCAGTCGCCCGCCAGCCCGACCGCGCCCACCGCGAGGATCGCGGCCCCGATCGCCATCCCGAGCACGGACAGGACGGTCGGCCATTCGCGCTGCAGCCAGTCGCTCGCCCGCCTGAGCACCGGGTCGGCGCGGGGCCCGAGGGCGATCAGCACGAACAGGATCCCGAGCACCGGAGCGATGAACGCCAGGTTGAAGAGGACGAGGAGGGCCACCTGCTCCCCCACCGCGGCTCCTGAGGCGACGATCGCGGCGATCGCGGCGAAGTAGGGGAACGCCGTCGGCAGCTCGACCAGCGCGATGCCGGCACCGAGCACCGCGCTTGCCCCGGTGCGGCCCCCGGTCCCGGGCAGGGCGCGCGCCGCCATCTGCCGTCGCCTCGTCCACAGGATCGCCGCCGCGATCACGAACGCGGCGCCCACGGCCACCTCGGTCAGGTGCTTGGCGACCGGGCTCGGGTGCGGGACGAGCGCCAGCAGCAGCTGTCCGGGGCCGAGCGCGATCAGCGCTCCGCCGATCAGGTTGACGGCGAAGATCCCGATCGCGAACTCGGCGACTTGTCGTCGCGCGTGGCGAGTGGTCGCCAAGTAGAGCGCCGGCCCGGCGGTGGTCGGGTTGAGCGAATCGGCGAGGCCGATCGACAGCACGATCAGGGTGAGCCGCGTCAAGGCCCGGGATCATCCCCGCCGCGCCGGACCGGTGCCCGCAAGCGCCCGGCCGCCCGCGCTTCCCGCTACAGGTTGATCGACGCCATCCCGGTCTCGTCGTAGCGGTCGCCGGCTACGGCGGGCAGCTCGACTTCGATCCGGGCGAGGTCGTCCGAGCTCAGCTCGACGTCGACCGCGGCGGCGTTCTGCTCCAGGTAGGTGCGCCGCTTCGTGCCCGGGATCGGCACCAGGTCGTCGCCGCGGGCCAGCACCCAGGCGAGGGCGAGCTGGGCCGCGGTGATGCCCTTCTCCGAGGCGATCTCCTCGACCTTCCCGGCGAGCTTTTGGTTGGCCTCGAGGTTCTCGCCGGTGAACCGTGGGCCGTAGCGGCGAAAGTCGCCGTCGTCGAGCTCGTCCGGCGACTTGAAGCGCCCCGAGAGGAAGCCCCGGCCGAGTGGCGAGTAGGGGACGAAGCCGATCCCGAGCTCGCGGCAGGTGGGCAGCACCTCGTCCTCCGGGTCGCGGGTCCAAAGCGAGTACTCGGTCTGCACCGCGGTGATCGGGTGGACGGCGTGGGCTCGCCGGATCGTCTGCGGCGCCGCCTCGCTGAGGCCGATGTGGAGGACCTTGCCGTCGGCGACCAGCTCGGCCATCCCCCCGACGGTCTCCTCGATCGGCACCTGGGGGTCGACGCGATGCTGGTAGTAGAGGTCCACCCGATCGGTGCCGAGCCGCCGAAGCGAGCCGTCGATCGAGCTGCGAACGTGCTCGGCGGAGCCGTCGACGGGCCCCACGGTCGAGATGTCCCCCGCCGTGGCGCCGTCGATCCGGCGGCCGAACTTGGTCGCGATCACGTACTCGTCGCGGCGACCGGCGATCGCCCGTCCGACCAGCTCCTCGT
>JBOGZB010000150.1:0-3869 GCA_050697175.1 Solirubrobacterales bacterium
GTGGACGGGCGCCGGCGGCGGGCCGGAGCCGTTGGTGATCACGGTGGCCGGGGCGCGGGCCACCCCGGCCCAGCCCGGCCGCTCGGCCACCCTGGCCAAGGCTCCGTCCAGGTAGTCGCCGAGCAGCGTGAGCCCCTCGAGCCCGGGAACCTCAGAGACCGTGCGGTCTATCTCGCGGACCTGCTCGCGTCCCTCGGGACCGTCTCCGAACAGATAGATCGCGAGCGCGTCGACCTCCTCCTCGGTCTTGACGCCCGCGCCGACCGGCGTCCATAGCGTGCGAAGCACGAGCCGGACAAGCCGGCGCGCGGTGCGCGAGCGCTGCATCCGGGCCTTGGCCTGTGCGCGATAGAAGGCGAAGTGGCGGCGCTCGTCCTGGATCACCTTTCCGAGCAGCTTGCGGAGTTCCGGATGGGCGCAGCGGCGGATCAGCGCGTGGTACCCGGTCAGCGTGGTGAGCTCGTTGACGGCTCCCCACATCATGTGGATCGCCGCGAAGTCGCGGGTCGCCATCGAGCCGAGCATGGTCGGCAGGAGCCCGAGCCCGTTCCCGACCCCGAGCCTCACCCGCAGGTCGCGCCAGCGATTCGGATGGGTGGGCATCGGAGTCGAGCCGTCGGGGAGCTTCGGCTCGGCCGGGACCTCGATCCCGTAGGAGCGCAGGAAATCCGAGAACGCCTCACCGTGCCACAGCTCCTCGTACACCCAGCAGCTCAGAAAGGCGGTGATCTGAGGGTCGACGGCGGCCCGCGTGGCGAGCAGGTCTCGCAGATAGATCACCGTGTGCGTCTCGATGTCCATCATGTAGTGAAGGCACATCACGTCCCCGTCGGAGAGGGGATGGTCGGGCACGCGGGCCCAGTCGATCCCGCTCAGATCGACCTTCTTCGAGTTTCGGATGTAGCGGTCGAGATCGAACTCGACCAGGGTCGGCTGGTTCATCGGCTCACCCCATGGTCCTGTGTCATTTCCGGTCAGTTGCCCCTATCCGGGTCAACGTCAATCTACGATGTCGAGGTCTATTCGGTTCACTTTCGGGAGGGCTCGGAGGACCGATCCGGTGCCGAGAGATCACGGATGACTACGGAGCGAGAAAGACCGACGAGCGAGCTGGGGCCGAGGCGGCGCGCGATCGCCGCGTACCGCCTCTTCGTGCAACGCCTCACCTGGCCGGGCCGCGGCGCGCCGGGAAGCGCCTTCGACGATCCGGCGAACATGGCCCGGACCTTCACATACCTGTTCGGGGGCGGAGCGACCCTGCTGCTGGTCAGCCTGCTGCTCCCGCACTCGCCTGATCGCAACACGACCGCGCTGCTCATCGTGTCGGCGAGCGCGTACGTCTCGTCGGCCGGGTTCCTGGCCCTCTACGACCGGCTTCCGAGCTGGGTGTTCCAGGTCGCCCCGGCCGCGGGCACGTTGCTGGTCAGCCTGGCCGTCTACTTCGGCGGCTCGAATGGCGCCGACGCGTACGTCATGTTCTACTTCTGGGTCGCGATGGCGGCCTGCTACTTCCTGCGGCCGGCGGGCGCCTTCGCCCACCTGGCGCTGGCCTCGGCCGCCTACGGGGTGGTCCTGCTCCTCACCCCGGAGCACATCGCCCTCCCGGTGCTCATGTGGGTGCTCTTGACGGGAACCCTGCTCGTGGTCGGCAGTCTGATGGCCGCCCAGCGCGAGCAGGTCGAGCGCCTCCTTCAGCAGCTCGGGAGCGCGGCGCGCACCGATTCGGTCACGGGGCTGGCGAATCGCCGCGCCCTCGACGAGCGCTTCGCCTTCGAGCTCGAGCGCTCGACCCTGACCGGCCGGCCCCTGTCGATCCTCGCCCTCGACGCGGACTGGTTCAAGGACTTCAACGATCGATACGGGCACGTGGCGGGCCAGCGGGCGCTGATCCTGATCGCAGACGCGTTGAGGCGCGCGGCTCGGCCCGGCGACGTGGTCGCCCGGCTCGGCGGCGAGGACTTCGCCGTCCTGGCGCCCGAGGCCGACGAGCAGGAGGGGTTCCTGCTGGCCGAGAGGCTGCGGATCGAGGTCAAGAGCGTCTTCGCGCGCGAGCCGGAGCACCTGACGGTGAGCTGCGGGGTGGCGAGCTTCCCGGGCCACGGGACCACGACCGGCGAGCTCATCCACGCCTCCGACCGCGCGCTGTCGGAGGCCAAGGAGAGGGGACGGAACCGCTCCGTGGTCTTCGGCCGCCCTCACGACCCCGTCGCCGACCGCGACTCGGACGGCATCAACCTGACCGACGCCAGCATCACCTCGCTGGTTTCGCTCGCCGAGGCGGTCGACGCCCGCAAGGGCTCCCCGGCGAACTCGCGGCGGATCGCCCGCTACGCGGAGCTGCTCGCCGAGCGGCTCAACCTCCCCGAGGAGGACGTCGAGCGGGTCCACGCGGCGGCTCTGCTTCGCGACGTCGGCGAGGTCGGCGTGTCGGTGGCGATCCTGGGAAAGCCCGGTCCGCTGACCGATGACGAGCGCTTCGAGCTGCGGCGCCATCCCGAGATCGGCGTGCAGATCGTCGGCGCGGCGCGCCTCGGAAGGATGGTCGAGTGGATCCGTACCCATCACGAGCGGCCCGACGGCAGCGGTTATCCGCGAGGGCTCCGCGATCACCAGATCCCACTCGAGGGGAAGATCATCGCGGTGGCCGACGCGTACGGCGCGATGACCGCGAACCGTCCCTACAGGGAGCGGTTCTCACCCAAGAGGGCCCTGTCCGAGCTCCAGGCGAGGTCGGGCAGCCAGTTCGACCACGACGTCGTCGAGGCGTTCCTGTCCCTCCAGCGCGATCCCGACGCCGACCTCGAATCGGAGGCTCCGGCTCCCGCGGCGCGGCCCTAGGCGTCCGTGCCGCCGGCGAGCTCGTCGGCCAGACCAACGAAGTAGTCGAGGGCGCCGGGATTCGCGAGCGAGTCGCGGCTCGCCGCCCGCTCCGGAGGCGTTCCGGTCAGGATCCGCTTGACCGGGACCTCCAGCACCTTGCCGCTCAGGGTGCGCGGCACCTCGGCGACGCGGAAGATCTCGTTCGGGACGTGCCGAGGCGAGCACCGGTCGCGGATCCGGCCCTTGATCTCGGCCTGGAGGTCGTCGTCGAGCTCGACCCCTTCCGCAAGGACTACGAACAGGGGCATCCATCCCTCGGTCCCGGGCCGCGGGATGTCCACCACCAGAGCGTCGAGCACCGCCGGGACCTCCTGCACCGCGCGGTAGATCTCGCTGGTCCCCATCCGAACCCCCTGGCGGTTGATGGTCGAGTCGGAGCGGCCGTAGATCACGGCGGTGCCTCTCGAAGTGATCTCGATCCAGTCGCCGTGCCGCCAGATCCCCGGGTACTGCTCGAAGTAGCTCGCCCGGTAGCGCGAGCCGTCGTCGTCGCCCCACAGGAAGAGGGGCATCGAGGGCATCGGCTCGGTGATCACGAGCTCGCCCACCTGGTCGATGACGGGCTCGCCGTTCTCGTCGAAGGCCGCGACGGCGGCGCCCAGCGAGCGGCCCTGAAGCTCGCCGCGGTAGACCCCGAGCAGCGGAACGCCGCCCACGAAGGCCGTGCAGACGTCGGTGCCCCCGGAGGTCGAGAACAGCCAGGCGTCGCGCCCAAGCTGGTCGTAGACCCACTCGAATCCCTCGGGCGAGAGCGGTGACCCGGTCGAGCCGATCGAGCGAAGGCGGCCGAGGTCGCGCCCCCGGCCGGGCTCGATGCCGGCCTTCATGCAGCCGGCGATGTAGCTGGCGCTGGTCCCGAAGCAGGTCACCCCGGCGCTTTCAGCCAGATCCCACAGCACCCCCATGTCCGGCTGGGCGGGGCTCCCCTCATAGAGCACGATCGAGGCCCGCGTCAGCAGCACCCCGACGAGGAAGTTCCACATCATCCA
>JBOGZB010000151.1:0-8300 GCA_050697175.1 Solirubrobacterales bacterium
TTCAGGCGCCTCCCCGACCTTGTGCCAGCGCGGACCCGCGCCGAACTGGGGTCAGGTCCCCCCAAGACGCGCTCTAGCCGACCATGGGCCCCAGCCGGCCGCATCATGCGCCCGCACCCGAATCGTCCAGTCGGGAACGTCGCTGACGTCGAAGCTTGCGTGGCGCATTGACCCTCCCACGGTCTGAGTGAAGGCTCCGCCCCCATCGCTGTCGGTGACGGTGATCCGATAACGGTTCGTCGGGCTGTCTCCCGGAGCCGCGGCGTGCCAGGTCGCCAGCAACGTGTCCCCGGGCGTGCCGGGCGCGGTCCATCGACCCGCGACGCCGGTGGGCGCACCGGGCGGGATCGCGCTCACAGCCGTGGTGAGCGTGGCCGGATCGCTGGGGGGACTCGAGCCGGCGGCATCCGTGCTCACGACCGTGATCTGGTAGGTGGTCTGCGGCTCGAGAGGCCCGATGACAGCGCTCGCGTTGGATCCGCTCACCGGGACGGTGACCACCGGCGCCGTCGATCCCACCGGGGTGGCCGTCACCGTCGACGAGGTGATCAGAGGGGTGGCCGTGGGATCCGGCGACCAGGAGACCCGGAACTGGCCTCCCGCCGGGTCGGCCCTGACGCTCGTAGGCGCGCCAGGCACAACCACGTCGAGGTAGGCGCGATAGCTGCAGTAGGTCGTATTCCCGACCGTGCAGTTGACCGGCGGGACGTTCACGGCCGTGACGGCGTTGTGGACCTGGTCTCCGTGTGAGTCGACCGCCGAGAAGGACGGGTCGAGACCCGCCGGAGCGGCCGAGAGCTTCGAGGACGTGGCCACGGAGCCCGCGAAGTCCCAAGTGACGGCGACCCAGGCCGAGTAGGTCGTGACGTGGTAGCCGCCGCCGCGCCCACTGCCCCCGCACCGCGTCTGAACGTACACGTCGCCCATGGGCTGACCATTCCCGGCGTCGAACCCTGTCGCGAACGCCTGCTCCTGGATACCGCCACACGACCTTCCGAGAATCGAGAACGCGGTCGCCTGAGGCAGTTGCAGCGACGTCGGGTTCGCCGCATCGGCGACAGAGGCGAGTCCAAGAAGGCCGAGCGCTGAAGCGACGACAGCGATCAGTCGGGTCGTGCGAAGCACAGGCGTACCTTCGTTGATGTCGGCGGCAGACGAAAGGCAACTAGCATTGGCGCCCGGGATGGACGGATCTCTTGCGCGCGTCATAGGGTCTGCTCGAGCCACGACGAAGGAGCCCCGATGAGCACACCCTCCGACCCGCCCGCCCCGACCGACGATGACCTCGCCTTCGCTGGCGTTGCCCGGCTGTCGGAGCTCCTCCAGGCTGGAGAGGTCACGCCGCGCGAGCTGGTCGAGCTCTACCTGGCGCGCATCGAGCGCCTCGACCCACGGCTCAACGCCTTCGTGTCCGTCCGCGGCGACGCGGCCCTGGCCGAAGCCGACGCGGCTCTCACCCGCCTCCGCGCCTCCGAAACTGGTCCCCTGCTCGGCATCCCGGTCGTCGTGAAGGACAACGTCGACATCGCCGGTGAGGTCACCGGCCACGGCACCGGTGCGAACGACACGCCGGCCACGGACGACGCCGCGGTGGTGCGCCGCCTGCGCGCTGCGGGGGCGCCGATGTTGGGCAAGACCACGCTTTCCGAGCTGGCCATGTGGGGCCACATGACCGACTCACAAACGCATGGGGCGACCCGTAACCCCTGGGACATCGAGCGGACCACCGGCGGCTCGAGCGGCGGGACGGCCGCCGCCGTCGCGGCGGGTCTGGCGCCGGCGGGGCTGGGCTCGGACGGCGGCGCCTCGATCCGGGTGCCGTCGGCCCTCTGCGGGCTCTTCGGGCTCAAGCCGACGCGGGGGCGCATCTCGACGCTGCCCGACGCCGAGCATTGGCACGGGCTCACGATGTTCGGCGGCCTCGCCCGCCGCGTGCTCGATGCGGCGCTCTTCGACGACGCGCTGCGCGGGGCCGCTTCGGGTGACGCCCACACGCCGCCCGAGCCGGAGATCGGCTTTGCGGAAGCGGCGCGGCGCGAGCCCGGGCGCCTGCGCGTGGCGGTGTCGCTGAAGGGAACGCTCCCGGGTACGAAGCCCGGCCCGGCGGCACGCAAGGCGGTGGAGGAAACCGCCGAGCTGCTTCGCTCGCTCGGCCACCAGGTCGCCGAGCGCGACCCGGACTACGGACAGCTTCTCCCCGACATCATGCCCCGCTACCTGAGCGGGGTGGCCAAAGACGCGGCGAATCTCGACCACCCCGAACGCCTCGAGCCGCGCTCCCGCCGCATGGCGTGGTTTGGGCGCCGGCTCAACGGCCGCGCGCTGCGACGCGGGCTGCGCCGCGAGCCCGCGATCGCCGAGCGCGTCAATGCGATCTTCGCCGATCACGACATCCTGCTCACGCCGGTCACGGCGGCCCAGCCGGAGCCGGTCGAGCGGTGGCGGGGGAAGGGAGCCGTGCGCACCTTCAACGGCGGCGGCCCGTACGTGACCTACACGGCGATCTGGAACTACCTTGGCCAGCCGGCGGCCGCGGTCCCGGCGGGCTTCGACGAGGACGGCCTACCGATGGCGGTGCAGATCGCCGCCCCGGTGAATGGCGAGACCACGCTGCTCTCCGTGGCCGCCCAGCTCGAGGGCGCGAGGCCCTGGGCGGACCGAAGGCCACCGGTCTCATAAGCGCGAAAAGCCCCGTAATCCGGGGCTCTTCGCTAGCCGGTACGTGCTTGACTCGGGATCGTCCCAATCTGGTCCCATCCCGGCGTTGGGCGACGGAGCCGGGGTCAGTAGGTGACGCCGCCCGAGGTGTTGCTGGCGGTTGAGCCGGCTGACGGGCTTCCGCCGTTGTTGGCCGCGCTGACGACGTGCCAGGTGAACTGCTGGCCGTTGAACGCGTCCTGGAAGCCGTCCCCAGTCACCTCTCCCGACTGATCCTGGGTGAAGGTGTAGAGGAGCTTGCCGTTGTAGGTGACCTGCTTCGTCCCGTCCGGCCGCTTCGCGACGCCGAGCTTGCCCGGCAGGGAGCCCCCGTTCGGAACGCCGCCGTTGACGGTAACCGGGGTCCAGAACGAGTTGCAGGCGCCCGTGCAGAGCGCCTTGCCCGCAGCGGTCTCCTGATCGGACGCATAGAGCGCCATGCCGCTCGAGTCCACGAGGACGTTGCCCGTACCGCCGATCTCCTGTGCGGATACGGTCTTGCCGCCGGCACTCGGCATCGCGGCGGTTGCATTGCCGCCTCCGCCCCCGCCGCAGGCGGCGAGCGTCGCGGCGGTCGAGACAGCTAGGACAAGCATCATGAGCTTCTTCATCGGTGACCTCCTGTAGTCGTATGACGTCCTTTGCCCGTCTTAGACGCCGGCGTCGCGCGATTTCTTCCCGACGCCATCACGGGACGCCCTGATGCGCGCGCCTCGGCGGCTCGACCCCGCCCGCGCCGTCGAGCACCTGCCACGCCTCTATCGGGCCGCGCGGGCGTGGACCCGCTCGCGAGAGGAGGCCGAGGACCTCGTGCAGGAGACCTATGCGCAGGTCCTCGCCCGGCCGCGGCTGATCCGCGGCGAGGGCGAGCTCGCCTATCTGACGCGGGCGCTCCGCAACACGCTGATCAGCCAGCGCCGCGCCGAGGGACGCCGGCCCGCGGCGGTGCCGCTCATCGACGAGCTCGGCGCCGGCGCACGGTCGAGCGACGACCCGGCAGAGGCGGTGGAGATCCGCGAGGTCCACGCGGCGATCGCGGAGCTTCCGGAGGAGTTCCGCGACGCGCTGGTCGCCGTGGACGTCGCCGGCCTCTCCTACCGTGAGGCCGCCCGGGCCCTCGGCGTGCCGGATGGGACCCTCACCAGCCGACTGTTCCGGGCCCGCGACCGACTGGCTCGCCGGCTCGAGGAAGGAGCGGGCGATTGAGCCCGACCCGAGCTCGGCCGGTCAGTAGCGCAGGGTGCCTCCGCCCTGCCAGCTGGCCAGCCTGAGGAGCTCCGATCGCGAAGCCGACCCGGTGAGAACGCACGTGTGACCGAGCCGACGCCAGGTCACCGCCGGGCGCCCGTCAACCTTGAGCGTCCGGTAGCTGACGCCGCGCCGCAGGGTCGCCCGCGATCCCGACGGTGCGGGGAGGCCGTCGCCGGCCAGAATCACGTAGCCGATCCGCTTTCCGTGGCTCGCGTAGTAGACGACGCTGGCATCGCGCCCATCGACGCGATCGTGCCGGACCCCGACCGGCCGCCAGCCATAGGAGCGACGGAGATCGGGGAAGACGACGCCGTCGACCCGCTCCGTGAGCTTCGCTTGGCTGCCATGGAGGCGCGCCGGCGCGGGCCCGCTCGGCGGCTCCACCGCGAGTCGCGCCGCGTCCGCCACCGTCGGCCCGGCGGGGCCGCCGCTCAGGACCACGGCCAGGAGGACCGCCGTCGCGGCCGCCGCGGCTCCGCCCAGAGCCAGCCGTGGCACCAATGCCCGCCGGCGGCCACGACCGCGATTCAACCCTCGCGCTCGCTCCTCCGTCGCGATGCGGAGCGTCGCGGGCACCGGCTCGGTGGCCATGGCGCGCGTCGCGTTCACGGACCGCCGTTGGCGGTCGACCAGCTCGCGCAGCTCCGGCGAGGCGGCAACTCGCGCCTCGACGGCGGCCCGTCGCTCAGCAGGAAGCGTCCCGTCGGCGAGCGCCGACAGGTCGGCCATGTCTCGAGCGCTGAGCCTGGATGCCGGATCCCTCATGGCTTGCCTACATACCACCACATCGGCTGGCTGCGGCCGGACGGGCGCGCGAACGCCCTACCAGCGGCCCGCCGGCGCCCTCGTCGCGACTCGTGCCCCCAGGAACGTGCCGAGCAGGACGACGGTGGCCCCCTCGGCGATGCGTGAGGCGAGGATCCCGCTCGGGTCGTACCCGGGCTCCATGAACCCGAAGAGCGGAGTGTGCTCGCTGATCGTGAGGAACGCGAACGCTGTCGCCGCCAGGCCGATCGCGCCGAGTGCCAAGAGGACTACCGCGACGCTCCCCCAGCGTCCCATCAGGCGCTCGAGCGGGGCCAGCAGGCCAAGTCCGATCACCGTCGCCCCGACGAAGTTGAGGACGAACAGCGTCCCGATGGTCGGAATCGCCGAATAGAGCTTCAGGTACTCGTGCAGGTGAATGGCGCCCACCGCGAGCACCGCGAGCGCTCCCAGGGCGCGAATGACATGCCAGACGCTTGGACGAGCCACCGACCTTTTTTGGGCCACCGCCTCGCCGCGCCGGATCGGAATCGAGATCGGGTCCCGCGGTCCCACATGCGCGCGCCAACGCTCTTGATCGAAGCCTTCCATCGGATCCTCCTTGGTGGTTGGTCATCGGCTAAGACGCCGAGCGCCACCGATTTCTTCCCGTGCGAGGCGCAGTGCTTGCTCGTCGGCTCAGTCAGCGCCCCCGAGTCCGCGCCCGAGCGCGCCGGCGAGCGCCGCGCCGGCGGTCCCGTCGGGGTCGAGGGCCGGGTTGTAGATCGTCACCTCGACGCCGGCGACGCGGCCGGTAGCCGTCGCTGCGGCGAGGACCGTCGCGAGCTCGTCGAGGGACAGTCCACCGGGCTGGCGGTAGTCCACCGCGGGCATGACCGCGTCGTCAAGGACGTCGGCGTCAACGTGGACCCAGAAGCGGTCGGGAGCGCCTCGGCGGGTCAGGTGGGCGAGGGCGCGCTCGGCGACGGCCAGCGCGCCGACCGCGCGGACCGTGGCGAGGTCGAGCGCGAGAAGCCCGCCGGGTAGTTGCTGGCTACCGTCGCGGGCCTGTTCCTCCGCGTCGCGGAAGCCGACGATGACCGCGTCCTCGGCGTGTACGAGGGGCGAGCGGCCCTCTATGTCGCCGACCGTGCGAGGCCCGTGGCCGGTGACCAACGCGAGGTCCATCGACGCTGCTTCGCCAGAGGGCTCGGCCGACGGCTGGTAGAAGTCGGCGTGTCCGTCGAGGAACAGGAGCCCGGCGCGACCCCGGCGGCGCAGCGCGAGCGTCCCGCCGAGCAGCACACTGCAATCGCCGCCGAGGACGAGCGGCACATCGCCGGCGTCGAGCACTATGCCGACCGCGTCGGCGAGGGAGACCGCGTATGCGACCACCTCGGGCCCATTGAGCACGCCACTCGCCGGGTCGCGCACCCCGGAGCCAGGCAGGGGCGCGACGGTCGTGGCAGTGCGCGCGTCGAGCGCCTCCGCCAAGCCGCGCCCGAGTAGCGCATCGCCGAGTCCCTCCACCCCGGCCGCGCGCAGCCCGAGTCCCGAGGGTGCCCGAACGACGGCGAAGCGGGGGGCGGCGGGGGGCGGGTTGGGCATGGGGTCCCAGAGCCTCCCACGCGCCGGTCCCCCGGGGGGCGGCGAGCCTCTCCGCGAGAGCGTCGCAATGATCGGGGCGGTGATGATGATCTCGGACTACGTCTTCAGCGAGGCGCTGACGGCTGTAGTCGGCGTCGCCTCGATCATCCTGTTCGCCGGCCTTTGGTACGGGCTCGCGGTCGCCCGGCAGCTGAAGAGCAACGCCTAGCGCGCTCGGGCGGCTGAACCTCGGCCTCGCGGAGCCAGACGCCGGCTGTGCCAGACTCCCGGTCCTGACCGCAGGCATGACAGCTCTCGGGGTACCCCGCTCGGCGCTGTGCTCATGACGACCCCGATCAGCGCCCGGCGGGCGATCGCGGTCGCCTTCGTGGTGGGGATCGCCATGTTCGCCACGGGCTGTGGTGGAAGCGATAACCCGAATGGGAACCCGCCCCTGAGCAAGCGGACGTTCCTGTTCATGAGCAACGCGATCTGCAGGCAGGGGAACGGCGAGCTGAACGCGGCCGAGCACAAGGCGTTCGGAAAGGGGAAGCCGAGCCAGGCCGACGTCGCGTCGTTCGTCAACACGGATTTCGCGCCGATCGTGCAGAAGCAGATCGACGACATCCGAGTCGTCGGGCTTCCCCAGGGCAGCGAAGACCAGGTGAGCCAGATCCTCGATGCCGCCCAGCAGGATCTCGACAAGGTCAAGAGCGATCCGTCGCTCCTGCTGTCGAAGCCCGACGCGTTCACGAGCTTCAAGAAGCTGGCCCATCCATACGGGCTGGACAAGTGCGCGCCCAACTAGACCCGGGGAGCGGCACGCCCGCCGAGCGGTCGCTTGCGGGCCATCTGCTCGAGGAGCTCGTGCCCTTCGCGCCGGGCTCCGGTCCGCCCCCCGATCCGAGCCCCTCCGAGGGCCCCGACCCCTACGGAGAGCCCGAGCCCGAGTGGATGGGGATCGACTGGCGCGCCCTGCTTCGCCGCGTCGAGGTCCCGATGCCGGGTGAGTCGGGGATCGCACCCGCCTCTCAACCCGGCCCCGAGAACGGCACCGCCGTCAATTACGTCGAGCTCTCCCCCACCGACCCCGACCCGACGACCGTCCTGTTCGTCCACGGCCTCTCCGGCTCGTGGCAGAACTGGCTCGAGAACATCCCCCATTTCGCCCGGACCCACCGCGTGGTGGCGCTCGACCTGCCCGGCTTCGGCCACAGCCCGATGCCCTCCTGGCAGATCTCGATAGAGGCCTACGGGCGGCTCGTCCACCGGTTCTGCGACACGATCGGGATCGGTGACTGCGCGATCGTCGGCAACTCGATGGGCGGTTTCATCTCGGCCGAGGCGGCCGTCGCCGAGCCGGACCGGTTCGAGAAGCTGGTCCTGGTCTCGGCTGCCGGGGTAACCAGCGCCCGGCTGCGACGCCGGCCCGCCGAGACCGCGGCCCGGATGGCGACCGGCGCGGCGCCGCTTCTGATGCGCCTTTCCGAGCACGGGATGCGGCGGCCGCGGCTACGCCAGGTGGGCTTCAAGGGGCTGGTCCAGCACCCCGAGCTGCTGCGCACCGAGTTGCTCCATGAGCTGTTCCAAAACGGAACGGGGAGGCCCGGCTTCCTGCCCGCGGTGGAGGGGCTGATCGGCTACGACATCCTCGATCAACTCGACGACGTCGAGGTCCCCACCCTGATCGTCTGGGGCAGAAACGACCACGTCGTGCCCTCTCAGGACGCGGTCCAGTTCGGCCGACACCTCCACAACTCGCGGACCGTGATCTTCGCCGACACCGGCCACGTCCCCCAGCTCGAGCGCCCGGTCCGCTTCAACCGCGTGCTCGAAACGTTTCTCGCCGAGCAGCCCGCCTAGCCCGTCACGGCCCCCTCGGACGCCGAGCCGACGCTTCGCGCGTATTTCGCCATCACACCGCTTCGGTAGCTCGGCTCGGGCACCTCGTAGGCGTCGACGCGTGCGGCGATCTCTTCGTCGGACAGGTCGACCCGGACCTCGCGCGCGTCGACGTCGAT
>JBOGZB010000152.1:0-2926 GCA_050697175.1 Solirubrobacterales bacterium
GCCTCGAGCGGGCCGAGGCCCCCGCCGCGACTCGCGAGCAGCTCCTCCGGGTCCACTCCGGGCGCCTCATCGACACGATCGAGGAGCGGTGCGCGGCCGGCGGCGGCCTGATCGACGCCGACACCCCCGCGAGCCCGGGATCGTTCGAAGCCGCCCTCCACGCCGCGGGCGGCGCCGCCGAGGCCGCCGAGCGCCTGCTGGCCGGCGAGCACCACCATGCCTTCTGCGGCCTGCGACCGCCGGGCCACCACGCCGAGGCCGACCGGGCGATGGGCTTCTGCCTGTTCAACAACGTCGCCGTGGCGGCGTCCCACGCGATCGCCCGATGCGGCGCCGAGCGGGTCATGGTGGTGGACTGGGACGTCCATCACGGGAACGGGACCGAGGCGATCTTCCGCGCGTCGAATCGGGTGCTGTTTGCGAGCATCCACCAATGGCCGCTCTACCCGGGCACCGGACCGGCCGAGTACTCGGGCGTCGAGGAAGGCGACGGCTACACGGTCAACCTCCCGGTCGCGCCCGGGGCCGGGTCCGAGGACTTCATGTCACTCGTCCAGCACGTGGTCGCGCCCATCGCGCGGGCCTTCGAGCCCGCGCTGCTGGTGATCTCGGCCGGCTACGACGCCCACCGCGACGATCCGCTCGCCGACTGCCTGGTCGACACCGAGGCCTACGGGGAGATGACCGCGACGATCCGCGGGGCCGCCTCAGTGCTCGGGGCGCCGATCCTCGTCTGCCTCGAGGGCGGCTATCAGCCGGCGGCACTCGCGGAGTCGACGCTCGCCACGGTCGAGGCGCTGGCCGGCGATCGTGAGCCCGTCCTCGCGCCGGTCGAGCCCGCGCGAGCGCATGTCGAGCGCCAGCGGCGCCACTGGCCCGAGATCTGAGTCGCCTAAGCGGCGGCGGCCGCGGCTTCGGTGGCGGCCTCGCCGGCGATCGCGACGGGCTGTCCGCCCGCCACCGTCAGGGCCGGTTGAAGGCCGAAGTAGCCGATCGTCCGCCACTCGGAGCCTCGGCGCAGCAGCGCCTTGCCGAGGTAGGCGCCGCGGACCACCTGAACGAGCTCGCTCAGGACGTCGCGGATCAGGAGGGCCGGGTTGGCGGCGGAGTCGTAGTCCAGCTTCAGCGTCTCCACCTCGGGGTCGACGGCGCCGGGGCCGACGTAGGTGCGGAAGCGAAACGCAGCCATGCCCACCCCGACCGGCTCGGGCCGGTATGAGGGCCAAAGGGCTCGGGCCGGCCATCGGGCGCTGCCGAGCAGCAGGTCGTCGCCGGCCTCGGCCTCGGCGTCGAAGCGCTTGCCCGTCCACGGAAGCCACGCCGAGGAGGCGGCCCGAAGTGCGAGGTCGAGCGGGCGGGGGAGTGTCGGCGCGATCATGATGCCGCGGGTCGGCCCGTCGAGAGCCGGGCTCGGCGGCGTGCCGAGGCGGAAGATCCTCTCGAGCGTCTCGCGCGACTCGGCCGGTCGGCGCCTCGCACGGTCCCCGGCGAGGCGGATCTGGTTCCAGCTCGCGCGGCGCGCGACCTCGACGTTCGCCTTGCTGAGGCCCTGGAGCGCCTCGACGTATCGGGCGACGCTCTCCGGTCGCGGCTCGAGCGGATCGGGCTCCAATGAGGGCAGCGCGGTGAGGCGAGTTGCCATCCCGCGCGACCCTACAGAGCGGGTCGGTCGGCGAGCAGCTCTCGGTAGGCGACGACCACTCGCTCGGCCATCGGCTCGACCGACAGCCATCGGGCGCGCTCGCGGCCTTCGACGCGGGGATCGGCGTCGTCCAGGTGGGCGCGCGCCAGGGCCGCCCAGCGAGGGGCGTCGAAGGGCTCCACCAGGCACCCTTCGACGTCGCGAAGCAGGGTGGGGGCGATCCCCACGGGGGTGGACAGGACCGGCACGTCGCAGCCGAGGGCCTCGACTGCCGCGAGCCCGAACCCTTCGTTGTCCGAGGTGACCAGGACCGCGTTCGAGGCGTTGATCCAGTCGACCATCCCGCCGGGCTCGATCGCGCCGCCGCAGAGCAGCTCGGCGTCTGCCAGCCGAGCGACCTCCACGGCGCGATCGTGGCGCTTGACCGGGCGGGAGATCGAGGCTGGAAACAGCAGATAGCGCCCCTCCGGACTCAGCCCGAGCCGCGCCCGGGCGTCGTGCCGGGAGGCGGGCTTGAAGCTCGCGAAGTCCGCGCCGCAGGGAAGGACGGCGCTCGCGCCCTCGCGCCGGGACAGGCCCGCGCGCCCGCCCTCGGGCGCAAAGAGCGCTCGCGAGGCGCCGGCCACCAGGTCGAGGCGAGGAGCCAGGCGGCGCGACAGCGGACCGACGATCCGGTGGCGGACGTCGGTGCCGTGGAAGGTGACGATCAGCGGCCGCGCCCCGGCCAGCAGCGCGCACCAGCCAGGCAGGCCGTAGTGGGCGTGGACGAGGTCGAAGCGCCGGCGGCGCAGCAGCGCCCGCAGCCGCCGCGTCGCCGGGGCGTACTCGCCCCGGCCGGGGGGGAAGCTGAAGACGTCGACCTCGATCCCCCGCCGGCGCACCTCGTCGACCTGGTCGCGAACCCAGCGCCCCCGCTGCGGCGCCGCGTCGTCGGGCTCGAAGTTGGTGACGACCAGGACGCGCACCCGGGTGAGGGTATCCGCGGCCGCTGCGAGGAGCGAGCCAAGAGGCGGGCCTTTCGGCGCGGTGGCGTTGCGAACTTGTCTCTTTCAGGTCTGGATCGGTGCGTCTCGCCGCCCGAGCATGGGCCTGCAACCGAAAGAGGAGGCCTCGATGTTCTATGCACTGATGGGCTATCTGCACGCCGCGATCGAGCGGCGGGTACGCAGCATCCGCACGCTCGCGGCAGGCGAGACGGGCCAGGGGACGGTCGAGTATGTCGGCCTGATCCTGCTGGTCTCCCTGTTGATGGTGGGCATGGTGGCGGCGATGAAGGGCTTCAAC
>JBOGZB010000153.1:0-7772 GCA_050697175.1 Solirubrobacterales bacterium
GTCGAGGACCTCGACACCGAGCCGTACCTGGTCGACACCGCCCTGAACCACCTGATCCGGGCCGGAAAGCTCGACGGTGCCGCCGGCTTCGTGTTCGGGACCGACGTGAACCTGAAGTACCAGACCGTGCCCGAGGGGCCGGAGTCGACCTTGTCGGTCGAGGAGATGCTCGACGAGCTGATCGCTCCATTGGGGATCCCGGCGATCGCCAACCTGCCGGTCGGCCACGGAAAGCACATGGCGACGATGCCGCTCGGCATTGACGTCCGTCTCGATGGGGGCGCGAAGACGCTCGAGGTGATCGAGCCGGCAGTCGGCTCACAGGCGAACAGACAACCGGAAGGGGAGTAGGGATGGGGCTCAGAAGAGCATGGATGACGGTGGTGGTGTTCGCGACCTTGGTCGCGGTGGCGATGGGAGTGGGGTCAGCCCTCGGCGGCCAGGGCTCGAAGTCGAGCGGCGATCAGGGCTCGAGCAAGGGCTCGCAGCAGAGCGACAGCGTCCTCAAGATCGGCTGGGCGCAGAACCCCGACACGATCAACCCGTTCGTCGGCCAGGACGAGGAGGCCTACTCGATCTGGGCGATCAACTGGGACCTGCTCGTCAACTTCAGCCCCAAGGACCTGTCCCCGGCCCCGGGCATCGCACAGAGCTGGGACATCTCATCCGACAAGAAGACGATCACCTTCCACCTCGACCCGAACGCGAAGTGGTCGGACGGCAAGCCGATCACCTCCGAGGACGTCAAGTGGTCGCTCGAGGTGCTGGGCGGCAAGGGCGCGCTGTTCACGAGCTATACGGACAACGTGAGCTCGATCGAGACGCCCGACAGCGACACGGTCGTGATCCACACGAAGCGGCCTGACGCGCGGATCGTGGGCGGGCTGTTCATCTACATCCTCCCCAAGCACATCTGGGGGAAGGTGCCGGTCAAGGACCTGACGGGCTCCTATGACCCGAAGCTCCCCCTGGTCGGCAGCGGCCCCTTCGTGGTCACCGACTTCCAGCCGAACCGGATCACGACGATGGAGAAGAACCCGTACTTCCGGGGCCCGGCGCCCAAGTTCGACCAGATCCAGTTCATCCGCTACGGCAATCAGGACGCGGCCGAGCGGGCGCTCCAGGTGGGCGAGGTCGACATGGTCCCCGAGGTCTCCGCCGCCGGGTTCGCCCGGATCGGCGACCAGCCGAACATCGACACGTTCAAGGCTTCCTCGCCGGCGTACACGCAGATGGCGTTCAACAGCTGCTCGAAGGAGGCCTGCCCGGACGCCCAGTACAACCCGGCCGTCCAGGACCCGGCGATCCGGCAGGCGACGGCCTATGCGGTGGACCGGGAGCGGATCAACGAGATCGCCGCTCGCAACACCTCGTTCCCGGCCCACGGGATCCTGCCGTCGTTCTACAAGTCGTTCTACCAGGTGCCGACCCAGGACTACCCGTACGACCCCGAGAAGGCGAAGCAGATCCTCGACCATGCGGGCTGGCAGGACAACGGCGACAGCCCGCGGACCAAGGGCGGCGAGGAGGCCTCTTTCAACCTCTACGTCCGCTCCGAGTCGCCAGAAAACATCCAGGCGGCCAAGCTGGTCGCCGAGCAGGCCAAGGCGGTCGGGATCGACTACAACGTCCAGGTCGTCAGCACCGACAAGCTCTACGAGCTCACGACCCAGAAGGTGAACGGGAAGCCGGCACCGGACTACGACACCTTCATCTGGGGCTGGGGCGGCGATCCATACGACCCGAGCTTCCTGCTCAGCATCCTGACCACCGGCGAGATCGGCGGGTCCTCTGACTCGTTCTATTCAAACCCCACGTACGACCGGCTCTACCAGCAGCAGGCCGGCTCGTTCGACCCGGCGGAGCGAAAGCAGATCATCCAGCGGATGGTGGCGCTGACCCAGCGCGACCTGCCGTACCTGGTCCTCTCCTACGACCCGAACCTCGAGGCCTACAGGACCGACCGGGTGGCGAACGTGAAGCCCGTCTGTCCCGAGGATGAGACCGGGGACATGATCTGCGACCAGACCTCGTACGAGCCGTTGCTGACCATCGCGCCGGGCAGCTCGAGCGGGGAGAGCGGAGGCGGCGGGTCCGGGCTCGCGATCGCGGTGGTCGCCGTGGTCGTGGTGGGAATCGGGGCGTTCTTCGTGATTCGCTCGCGGCGTCGCCGCAGCAGCGAGCCGATGGAGCTGGAGGAATGAGGGGCGGGACATGAGCGGGCGCTGGCTCGCGGGCAAGGTCGCGGCGGCGATCGTGACCTTCGCCTTCGTGCTCGTGTTCAACTTCTTCCTGTTCCGGGTCATGGGCGACCCGACGACCCAGCTCGCCCGCCTGCCCCAGGCGACGCCGCAGGAGCTTCAGCGGCTGCGGCACGACTACGGGCTCGACAAGCCGCTGCTCGGCCAGTTCGCCGACTACGTCGGTGACACCTCGCGCCTCGACCTAGGGCTCAGCCAGCGCAGCCGTCAGCCGGTCTGGGACGAGATCAAGGCGGCGCTGCCGTGGACGCTCCTGCTGGTCGGGACGGGCACCCTGCTTGCGACCGTGATCGGCTCATGGATGGGGGTGGTGGCGGCGACGCGACGCGGCAAGAAGACCGACGACGGACTTCTTGGCTTCAGCCTGTTCACCTACGCCGCGCCGGAGTACTGGATCGGGATCATCCTGATCCTCGTATTCGCCGTCTGGATACCGATCTTCCCCTCGGGGCTCCAGGTCACGCCGGGGGTGGAGTTCTCGGGCTTCTTCGCGAACGCCTGGGACGTCGCCAAGCACCTGGTGCTTCCGGCCACTGCGATGACCCTGATGCTGCTCGGCCAGTACTTCCTGATCATGCGCTCGTCGATGGTCGACGTGCTGACCGAGGACTTCATCACCGTCAAGCGGGCGATCGGTCTTCCCTGGGAGCGGGTCGTCCGCCGGCACGCGGTCCCGAACGCCCTGCTTCCGCTCGTCACCCTGTCGGCGATCCAGTTCGGAGCCGTGGTCGGCGGGGCGATCACGATCGAGACGATCTTCTCGTGGCCCGGCCTGGGGGAGCTCAGCTTCCAGGCGATTCAGGACAAGGACTTCCCGGTCCTCGAGGGGACGTTCCTCGTCTTCTCGGCCGGGGTGATCCTCGCCAACCTGATGGCCGACTGCCTCTACTTCTACCTCGACCCGCGGGTGCAGTCGAGATGAGCGGGGAGCAGGCCGGCGCCTCGGTCGAGGTCATGGCTCAGCCGGAGTTCGCGGACCCCGGCGAGGCGTCGGTCCGCGAGCTCCTGCTCGGCACCTGGCGCGGACGCTTCGGGATCGCGGTGGTCGCGCTGTCCGTCTTCACGGCGGTGTTCGGCAGCGCGATCGCCCCGTATGACCCGAACGCCTCGAGCCTCGACGTGCTGGGGCCGCCCAACATCCACCACCTTCTGGGGACGACCGAGAACGGATCCGACGTCCTCTCCCAGATCCTGGTCGGCGCCCGGGTCTCGATCGTGGTCGGGTTCGCGGCCGCCGCGATCTCCGCGGTGCTCGGCTCGGCGGTCGGACTGGTCGGCGGCTACTTCGGAGGCTGGACCGATCGCGGCCTCGACGCGCTCGAGAACTGGTTCCTCGTCATCCCGACACTGCCGCTGATGATCGTCCTCGCGCGGTTGCTCAATCCCTCGCTGACCGTCCTGATCGCGGTGATCGGGCTGACCTCGTGGGCGGGCACCGGCCGGATCGTGCGGGCCCAGGTCCTGACCCTGCGTGAGCGCTCATTCGTCGAGCGCGCCAGGGCGCTCGGCGCCGGAGACGGCTACATCATCCGAAAGCACGTCCTCCCCAACACCCTGCCGCTGATCTTCGCCAACACGGTGCTGATCGTCGCGGTGGCGATCCTCTCGGAGGCCGCTCTGTCGTTCCTGGGCCTCGGCGACCCGACCCGAATCTCGTGGGGGACGATGCTCGAGAACGCCTTCCAGTCGGGCGCCCCGAGCGCCGAGGCGTGGTGGTACGTGATCCCGCCGGGGCTCTGCATCACGGTCCTCGTCCTGGCGGTCTCGATGCTCGGGTACCTGTTCGAGGAACACGTCAACCCGCGCCTGCGAGAGCACTGACATGGGCGCGTTGCCGAAGCCGATTCGCAACGGGCACGCGCGGTGCGTGCGCGTCGGCGCCACGAGATGCCGGTGGCCGATGTGAGCAGCCTGCTCGAGGTAAGCGACCTGCGGGTCGACCACCGGGGCCAGCCGATCGTGGACGGGGTCGACATGACGATCGAGCGGGGTGAGGCGATCGGGTTGGCGGGCGAGTCAGGGTGCGGCAAGACGACCACGGCGCTGGCCCTGATGAAGCTCCTGCCCCAGACCCTCGAGCAGTCCGGCACGATCACGCTGCGCCCGCCCGGGGTCGAGGAGCAGATCAACATCGGCAGGCGGACCGAGGCCGGGATGCAGCGGGTGCGGTGGCGCCATGTCTCGCTGATCTTCCAGGGGGCGATGAACTCGCTCGATCCGGTGCAGCGCATCGACGTCCAGATCGCCGAGGCGATCCGGCTGCACGGGTCCGGGGGCTCGAAGCAGGTGGGCGACCGGATCGGCGAGCTGCTCGAGACAGTTGGGCTGACCCGGGGCCTCGGGCGCCGCTACGCGCACCAACTCTCGGGAGGGCAGCGCCAGCGGGTGATGATCGCCCTCGCTCTCGCCTGCGACCCGTCGCTGGTGATCGCCGACGAGCCGACCACGGCGCTCGACGTGGTGATGCAGGCGCAGGTGCTCCAGTTGCTCGAGCGGCTTCGAGAGCGCCTCGGGCTGGCGCTGATCCTGATCTCCCACGACCTCGGCGTGCTCGCGGAGACGTGCGACCGGATCGCGATCATTTACGCGGGGCGGATCGTCGAGTCGGGGCCCGTGGCGACCGTGTTCGATGACCCCCAGCACCCCTACACCAAGCGCCTGCTCGACTCGCTGCCGGTGATCGGCGGGCGGCGCGGAGTCGCCGATCCGATCCCCGGCGGGCCTCCGGACCCCGGTGCGATGCCCGAGGGTTGTCGCTTTCGGCCCCGCTGCCCCTTCGCCGCCGACCGCTGCCTGACGGACCCCGAGCTTCGCGAGGTCGGTCGGGGCCACTCGGCCGCCTGCCACTTCGCCCCGTGGAGCGAGTGGCCGGAGGGCGCTGCCGCCGAGAGCGAGGCAGACCGATGAGTGAAGGCAACCCGCTGATGGAGGTGGACGACCTGGAGGTCCGCTTCACGGCGCGCCGGGGCACGGCGCGAGCGCTCGACGGCGTGTCGCTCGAATGGCGGCGCGGAGAGACGCTCGGGGTGGTGGGGGAGTCGGGCTGCGGCAAGTCGACCCTGGCGCGCGCGATGCTCGGATTGCAGCCCCCCGCCGCCGGCTCGGTGGCCCTCGACGGCGAGGTGGTGAGCGGCAAGGCGAGCCTCAAGCGGCTCCGGCGACGCGTCCAGATGATCTTCCAGGACCCGTACCAGACCCTCAACCCGCGCCAGCGGGTGCGCTCGATCGTCGGCGAGCCGTTGATCGTCCAGGGGGTCGCCAAGGACGAACACGACGGGCGGGTGCGGCGGGCGCTCGAGGACGTCGGCCTCGACCCGGAGCGCTACCTGGAGCGCCATCCCCACCAGCTCTCCGGCGGCCAGCGCCAGCGGGTCGCGATCGCTGCGGCGCTGGTCCTCGAGCCGGAGGGGCTGATCTGCGACGAGCCGGTCTCGATGCTCGACGCCTCGGTGCGTGCGCAGATCCTCGCCGTCCTGGCGGAGCTCCAACGGCGCCGGGACCTGGCGCTGATCTTCATCACCCACGACCTCAGCCTCGCCTGGTCGCTGTGCGACAGGATCGCGGTCATGTACCTCGGGAGGGTGGTCGAGCAGGGCGCGGCCGTCGACGTGATCGAGCGCCCCCAGCACCCCTATACGCAGGCCCTGGTAACCGCCATCCCGGTTCCGAAGGCGGGGGGCGGGGGAAGGCGCGAGCTCTTGACCGGGGAGCTTCCCGATGCGACGGCGATCCCGGCCGGCTGTCGCTTTCACCCCCGCTGCCCGAAGCGCTTCGAGGGCTGCGACCGGATCGATCCCGAGCTCGTGCCGGCCGGCGCGCGCGACCAGCTCGCGGCCTGCCTGCTTCACGACCAGGCTCGCTCGGAGGAGGCCGCCGCCGTCAGTGGAAGCTGAGCGCTGGCGTCAAATAGGCGGGCCTGTCGGAAGGCTCGAGCCGGGGCCGCGAAACGCGATCACCGACGTTCCGGGCGTGCTGGTGGGCCACGCCCAGGCGGCGAGCGGCGAGCGGACTGGCGTGACGGTCGTCGCGCCGCCGTCGCTTCCCGCGCCGGCCGGGACCGCGACCGTGAACGGCGTGGGCGAGCTGACCGCAAAGCTCGAAATCGAGGAGCGCGGCATCGTCCAGACGCCGATCCACCTCTGCGGGACGCACGCCGTCGGAACGGTCCTCCAGGCGGCGATCCACGCCTCGGGGCGGGGTCCCGAGAACGTGGTGATCCCCGTCGTCGGCGAGTGCGATGACGGCGACATGGCCGATTCGAGAACCCTCGTGGCCGAGGACGTCGAGCGAGCCGTCGAGGCGCTCGGGCCCGACGTCGCCGAAGGCAGCGTGGGGGCGGGCACGGGAATGGTCTGCTTCGGCTTCCCGGGCGGGATCGGCACCGCATCGCGCTCGGTGGGCGAGCACCACGTCGGAGTGCTGCTGCTCTGCAACTTCGGCGACCGCGACTACCTCGATCTGCTCGGGTCGGGACTCCGTTCGTCCGCAGACGCCGGCCCGGACCGCGGCTCGTGCATCGCCGTGTGCGCGACGGACGCGCCCCTCTCGCCGCTCGAGCTCCGCCGCCTGGCGCTCCGCCCCTTGCTCGGGTTGGCGCGGGTGGGCTCCTACGCCGGCGAAGGCTCGGGCGAGATCGGGCTCGCGCTCTCGGTCGCGCCGCGGACGGGCCCCGCCGAGCACCAGCTCGACCCGTACTTCGCGGCGGCCTACGAGGCATCGCGCGAGGCCGTCTACAACTGCCTCGTGGCGGCGCGGCCGGCCGAGCGCCTCGACGGCACGACGCAGGACCCGTTCCCGATCGACGCGGTGCGCCGCCTGGCCGCCGCCCGGGCCGACCTCCCGGGGCTCTGAGCGCGTGGCCGACCTGAGGGACGAGGTCCTGGGGCTGACGCAGGCCCTGATCCGAATCGACACCTCCAACCCACCCGGCGGCGAGACGGCGGCGGCGCGCTTTCTCGCCGACTACCTCGGCGGGGCGGGGATCGAGTGCGAGCTGGTCGGACCGGACCCCGACCGCCTCAACCTCGTAGCGAGGGTCGAGGGTCGGGGCGAGGGGCCCTCGCTGATGCTGCTCGCCCACACCGACGTGGTCCCCGCCCCGACGGCGGACTGGACGGTGCCCCCGTTCGAGGGCAGGCTGCGCGAGGGCCGGGTGCTCGGCCGCGGGGCCGCCGACATGAAGGGTGAGCTCGCGGCGCGCGCGGTCGCGATCGCCGGCCTGGCGCGGAGCGGCGATCCGCCGGCGGGCGACGTGGTGCTGATCGCCGAGTCCGACGAGGAGCGGAACACCGCCGGGGTCGGCATGTCGTGGCTGATCGAGGAGCGGCCCGACCTGCGCTGCGACTTCGCGCTCAACGAGGGAGGCGGCCTGCTGCTCGAGCTCGCCGACGGGACGCGAGTGGTGACCGTCGCAGTGGGGGAGAAGCAGGTCACCTCGCTGCGGATCCGGATCTTCGGCGCCGCGGGGCACGCGTCGATCCCCGACCGCGCCGACAACCCCCTCGTCCATGC
>JBOGZB010000154.1:0-5598 GCA_050697175.1 Solirubrobacterales bacterium
GTGAATTCGACGATCGTCGGCGCGTAGTAGATGACCGTGTTGATGCCGGTCACCTGCTGGAGGACCGCCAGGCCGACCCCGACCAGGAGTGCCGCCTTGACGACCGGGTGCATCAGGTCGCGCCAGCCTCCGGGCTCGACGTCGAGGCTCTCCTTGATCTCGGCGAGCTCGCGGTCGATCGCCTCGGGATCGTCCTCGCGGATCCGAGACAGGGTCACCCGGGCGACGTAATCCTTGCCCGCCATCACGAGCCAGCGGGGGCTCTGCGGCATCTCGAACATCCCGATCCCGAGGATCAGCGCCGGGACGGCGCCGAGGCCGAGCATCCATCGCCACTCCCCGCTGGCGTTGAACGCCAGCCCGACCAGATACGCGACCACGATCCCGATCGTCACCGCGAGCTGGAAGAAGCTGACCAGCTGGCCGCGCTTGTCCGGGGGGGCGACCTCGGAGATGTAGACGGGCGCCGCGGCGGATGCCACCCCGATCGCGACCCCGATCACGATCCGCGCTGCGATCAGGGCGCCGGCGTCAGGCGCCGCCGCGCTGCCGATCGCTCCGATCGCGAACACCACGGCGGAGGCGATGATCATCTCGCGCCTTCCGCGGCTGTCGGAGAGCGGCCCGGCGGCCGCGGCGCCGAACACGGCGCCGATCGGCACCGCGCCGACCACCATGCCCGCCTCGAGGCTGCCGAGGTTGAAGTCGGGCTTGATGAACAGCAGGGCCCCGGCGATGACACCGGTGTCGTAGCCGAACAGGAGCCCGCCGAGACCGGCGATCACGGCCGTCAAGACGACGTTGCGGCCGGCGCGCCCCTGGGACAGATGCTGCGTCCCGTCCTCCATGAGGTGATCGACACTAACACCGTCCCGGCGCTTGGCGCGGGCGCCGCGTTGCGTCGCGCCAGAGCCCCGCCCTAGCCGTCCGGCGTCTGGTTCCAGCGCGCGATGACCGGGATCCCGTGCTCGTATCCGAGCGCGCAGAGAGCCGCCGTGCCGAGCGTCAACAGGCGGCCGTCGTCGGGCGGCAGGCCCACCCACCGGGCGCCCAGCACCCGCAGCATGTGGCCGTGGCCGAAGGCGATCGCATCGCCCTCGCCCTCGCCATCGCGGACCTCGGCGATCACCCGGTCGGCCCGGACGCCGACCTCGGCGGCCATCTCGCCTTCCGGGCCCCCGTCGCGCCACAGGCTCCAATCGGGCCGGCGCTCGAGGATCTCGGGGGTCGTCAACCCCTCGTAGTCCCCGTAGTCCCACTCGCCGAGGTCATCGCGGACCTGGGCCCGGTCGCCCAGTCCGGCGAGCTTGCATGTCTCGACGGCGCGTCGCGACGGGCTGGTCAGCACGAGCGCGAACGATCGGCCGGCGAGCATGCCCGCGAGCCTTCCCGCTTCGGCCCGACCCCGCTCGGTCAGCGCGATGTCGGTGCGGCCGGTGTGCCTTCCGTCGGCGCTCCACTCGGTCTCGCCGTGACGCGCCAGGAAGAGCTCGCCCATGGGCGCCAGGCTAGTTCATGTCGCGCCGGGCCCGAACCGCGCATGCAGCTCCGGCAGCAGCACCGCGAGGTTCGCGTACTCCTCGGCGCAATGCGTGGCCAGGGCCCTGGGGAGGTCGCCTGGGAGCGCCACCCTGCGCGTCAGTCGATTGTTGAGCACCCGTTCGCCGATCGCGCCGGCGGGCCCGTACGGGCGTATCGCCGCGCCGAGCCAGAACCGGCTGCGGAGCACGACGCCCTCGCGCCGGCGGACGAATACGTGGAACATCGGCGTGTGGCGGATCCGGCGCCGGTCGTCGCCGGCGTACCCGCAGACGATCGTCGCGACGTCCGGGTGGTCGAGCCCGTCGCCGGACATCCCCATCTCGCTCGGCGGATGGAACGCGATCCGGGCATGGACCACCCCGCCGCCGACGTCCTCGACGGGGTGATGCACGGCGCCCCAGTGGAGCTTCGTCCCGGCTCGCTTCGACGGCTCGAGCGAGTTGTCGAAGTGGGCCTTCGGGTGCCAGGCGCGGTAACGCCGCGGGTCGCGCGGATGCCAGTCGAACCACCAGTCGACCATCTCACCGGTCACCGCCGGCATCTCGGTTCGGACCGCGACGTAACCGACGCCGTCGTCCAGCGTGCACCAGCCGGTCTCGACCTCGAGGGGCGCCGGATCTACGAGCCGGTCGACGTCGGCCGCCTGAAGCGCCGCGCCCGGATCGATCGGTCCGCGGCGAATCGCCTCGAGGACCTCGAGCGGCGGCGGCTCGAGCGGCCGCGACATGTATTCGCCGAGCGGGTCCTCTGCCATCAGCCCTCGATCCGCCCCATCCACGAGTGGAATCGCCCGTGGGGGTCGTAGGCCCGGCGCACGCGATCGAGCCGGGCGAGGTTGCCCTCGCTCACGAATCGGGCGGGCCGTTCCCCTAGGTTTTCATCGGCGAGCTGGATTCCGCTGGCCAATGGCTCCATCTCGCGCATGCGGTCCGCCACCCAGGCGACATTGGCCGCGTCCTGGGCAGGATCACGCCAGACGCCGTACGCCGCTATGTAGGTGTCGTCCTCGACGCTGTAGGCCATCTCGGGACGGGCCGCAGCCTGGGTCGAGCCCGGACCCCAGTTCATCCACAGCATGTGCGACGGCGCCTCGGGCATCGTCTCCGCGATCCGACGAAGTCCGGGCAGCAGGTCGTCGATCGGCGCGTGGGTCCACATGTTGTCGGCCGAGTAGCGGTGGTCGTCCGGATAGGCGGCGTGAACTCCGGCGTAGAGGTCGGCGAGCTCGACCCGGTTGTACGGCGCGGACGATTTCGCGCGGTCGACCACGGGGCAGGTCTCGAGAAGAGCGAGCGCCTCGCGCGCCTCGGTCTCGGTGTCGACCAGAACCGGGCCGGTGACAGCGATCTCGAGCTCGCCGTCCGGGGTGCGATGCACGACGAGCATCAGCTCCATCGTCCTCGGGACCTGCGGCCCGATCCGGTGCGCCCAGCGAAAGACGTCGTCGAGGAGGTCGCTCGGGTACAGGAAGACCCTGTTCGCCACCACCTTCGGCCGCGGTTGGACGCGCACCTCGAAGCGCGTCACGACGCCGAAGAAGCCCGGGCCCGCGCCGCGGGCAGCCCAAAGCAGATCTGTGTTCTCGGCGGCGTCGGCTCGACGCTGGGCGCCGTCCGCCGTCACGACGTCGATCGCCTCGACGCTCATGCAGGCCGGGCCGTGGACACGCCCGTTCCACCCGAAGCCGCCCTGGAGCAGGTATCCGCCGAGCCCGACCCCCGGGCAATGGCCGCCCGGGAAGAACAGGTCCTGCGCGGCGAGCGCCTTGGCCAGGGCGTCCCCCGGGCAGCCCGGCTGGACGAACGCCCTCATCGAGGCCTTGTCGATCTCGATGTCACGCAGCAGCGAGAGGTCGAGCAGGATCCCGCCGTCGCGGAGGTGGCTGCCGGCCCAGCTATGGCCGCCCGAGCGGACGGCGACGGCCATCCCGGCGTCGGCTGCGGCCTCCACCGCTCGGACCACGTCCGCTTCGCTTTCGGCGCGCACGATCACGTCCGGGTGGCGATCCGGGGTGCGCGCGTTCCACACCGCCTCGCGACGGGCCGTCTCGTAGCCGGCATCCCCCCGGGAGAAGGCGCTCCCGTCGTAGTCGCGTGCCACGCGTCGCAACGTTATTCGACCGCCATGAGAGGCGGTCCCGAGCGCGATCCAGATAACCTCGATCCGAACCTTTACCCGGGAGGAGAGCTGATGGCCAAGGAGCCCCGTTCACTTAGTGGCAAGGTCGTGGCGATCACGGGCGGCGCCCGTGGAATCGGCAAGGCGACCGCGACCGCACTGGCGCGCGAAGGAGCCAAGGTCGCGATCGGCGACCTCGACCGCCAGCTCGCCGACCAGGCTGCGGCCGAGCTCGGAACCGAGGCGATCGGCTTGGAGCTCGACGTGACGAGCCGCGACTCGTTCGCAAACTTCCTCGACCAGGTCTCGGAGCGGCTCGGGCCGCTCGACGTCCTGGTCAACAACGCCGGGATCATGCCGATCGGCGAGTTCGCCGCCGAGACCGACGCCACCGCCCACCGGATGGTCGACATCAACCTGCACGGCGTGATCTACGGGACCAAGCTCGCGATCCCGCCGATGACGACCCGCCGAAGCGGCCACATCGTCAACATCGCCTCGCAGGCAGGCAAGGTCGGACTCCCCGGAGGCGCGACGTACTGCGCCACCAAGCACGCCGTAGTCGGTCTCAGCGAGGCGGTCCGCGCCGAGCTTCGCGACACCGGCGTCGAGATGTCGGTCGTGATGCCCGCCGTGGTCAACACCGAGCTCGGATCGGGCCTGCCCGACACCCCCGGCGTCAAGAAGCTCGAGCCCGAGGACGTCGCCGACGCGATCGTCGACGCGCTCAAGTTCCCGAAGTTCGACGTCTGGGTGCCGGCATCGAGCGCCGTGATCGACAAGCTGATCCATCCGTTGCCTCGCCGCGCTCGCGAGGTCGTGGCGCGACTCCTGAAGGCCGACAAGGTTCTCGCCGAGCCCGACCGCGCCCAGCGAGCTGCGTACGAGGACCGCGTCGCCCCCGGCCCCGACGCCGCGACCGAGGAGTCCGAGGAAAAGAGCGCCTCGCTCTCCTGAGCCGGGCTCTGGCTCAGGCCGCCGGGCGACGCGCTCGGTGGAGCGCCAGGGTCCCGAACGGGGTGCGAAGTCGATCGGTCTCGACGACGTCCGCCAGGCCGCCGGCGGCGAACACGCCGGGGAGCAGCCCGGTGAGGTTCTCGCGGGTCGGCTCGTCGCCGTCGCCGAACCGGATCTGAAGCGAGAGCAGCCGCATCAGGGGATCGGAGGGGACCCCCCAGTCCGCCACGTGGAGCTCGCCGCCGGGCTTCAGGACCCGGGCGACCTCGGCGGTCGTGAGCCGCTTGTCCTCCGGCCGGAGATGGTGGAAGAACAGGGTGCTGAGGACTCGGTCGAAGGTCGCGTCGGGGTAGGGGAGCTCGTCGGAGAGGCCCTGGTCGAAGCGGATCTCGAGCCCGGCCCCGGCGGCCTTGCGGACCGCCGGGTCGAGCATCTCGGGGTCGGCGTCGAGGCCCCAAACCGCCGCTTCGGGATGAGCCTTCTTGGTCATGATCGCGAGCGTCCCGGTCCCGCAGCCGAGGTCGAGCACGCGGTCGCGCTGGCCGATCGCCGCCTGCTCGAGCAGGCGGCGCTTGAAGGTCTGCTCGCGCGTCGTCAGCCTGATCACCGGGTCGTAGAAGCGGGTCAGCGCTCCGAAGCGCAGGGCGGGAAGAAAGCGCCGTTCGGCCATCCTCCACGCCGCCTAATTCGCGTGCGCCGGCGCTCGGCCCCGGCCGTCACGGCGCATCGTCAGGTAGAAGAGGGCCGAGAAGATGGCCAGGCCGGCCAGGTTGAGGAACAGCTTGTAGTCGAGCTCGACGCCGCCGAAGATGTCGCCCCGAGTCGGGCGCGGCCCGGTGGGGATCAGCCCGGTGACGCTGAACAGGGCGTCGATGACCAGCGCCGCCACCACCATGGTGACGAACATCAGTGCCGTGATCCGCAGGGCGAAGGCGGTCCCGTAGTACTTGCGGTAGGCGAGCACGATCGGCAGCACGATCA
>JBOGZB010000155.1:0-3147 GCA_050697175.1 Solirubrobacterales bacterium
GAGCTGCACGTCGCCGAAGTCCTTCGGCTCGCTCTCCGACGGCTCGCACACCGTCGAGGTGCGGGCGATCGACGGGGTCGGGAACGTCGACCTGAGCGCCGGGTCCTACACCTTCACGATCGACACGCAGGCTCCCGCGGCGACACATTTCACGCGGACCGACCCCGCCTCGCCCGGGAGCTCGGCCGCGCCTAAGGTCAAGGGCAGCGCCGAGGCGGGCTCGACCGTGAGGCTCTACAAGACCGCCGACTGCACCGGGCCGGCGGCGGCGCAGGGAACCGCGGCGCAGCTCGCCTCGCCCGGGATCGCCGTCTCGGTCCCGAAGAACAGGACGACGGCGGTCAGGGCCACGGCGCGCGACGCCGCCGGCAACACCTCGCAGTGCTCGTCGCCGATCTCCTACGTCGAGGACTCGAAGGCCCCCGTCAAGCCCCAGATCGCCGCCACCGACCCCGCCTCGCCCGCGAACTTCAACGCGCCGAAGCTGAAGGGCACGGCCGAGGCCGGCTCCAAGGTCCGCCTCTACAAGACTGCCGACTGCACCGGGTCGGCGGTTGCCCAGGGCCCGGCCGCGCAGTTCGCGTCACCCGGCATCGCCGTGCACGTGGGGGACAACTCGACCAGCTCGTTCCACGCGACCGTGCGCGACGCCGCGGGCAACACCTCCAAGTGCTCGGCGCCGATCGACTACGTCGAGGACTCGCGGGCGCCCGGCGCGCCGGCGATCACGGTGGTCAACCCGGTATCGCCCGCCAATGACAACCAGCCGCGCCTCAGAGGCTTCGCCGCGGCTCCCTCGACGGTGACCATCTACACGACCCCGGACTGCTCGGGCGTGCCGGTGGTGTCCGGCAGCTCGCCCCAGTTCCACGAAGGTGGTCTGGCGGTCTCGGTGGCCGATGACACCACGACCGCGTTCCGGGCCGTGGCCACCGACCCGGCCGGCAACCGCTCGCCGTGCTCGGCCAGCTTCTCCTACGTCGAGGACTCGACGCCGCCGAACACGACGATTACCTTCGGGCCGCCGAGCTCGACGACCAACCGCAGGCCCGTGTTCCGGTTCCAGTCGAGCGAGCCTGGCTCCACCTTCAAGTGCCGGTTCGACTCGAAGCCGTTCGGCCGCTGCTCGGGCCCCGGCGCGAGCCACCGGCCCTACGTCGCGCTCGCCAACGGGTCGCACAGCTTCGAGGTCGTCGCGACCGACAAGGCCGGGAACGCCGACGCGACGCCCTCTCGCCGCATCTTCACGGTCGTTCCCTGACATCCAATACCTGGTTTCAGGTGGTTGTCAATTGACGCTCGGCGTCGGCGAGGCATAGGGTGGCCAGGCCTCGGCAGACTTCGAGGCTGCTGATTCCGGGGACAGCATCCCCTGAGGAGGTCCGAATCGGCTCATCGATCCCATTTCGGTGAGCCAGACAACACAAAGGAGAGGGTGTGCAACTACTCCCCAACGCATTTAAAGGCCGGGTGCGGAGGCCGTCGCCCGCCATGGCGGTGGCGTTCGTGGCCCTGTTCGCGGCAATCGCGGGCGGCGCATATGCCGCCGGCCAGATCAACGGCGCGAACATCAAGAACAACAGCATCGGGCAGGCCAAGCTGACGCCGCCCACCCGCATGAAGTTGAACCACAACGTCGGCGGCCACTGGGGCGTGATCGATCGCAACACGATCGGCTCCGGCATCGCCGACCTGCGGTCGGGCCCGTATGGCTCGTACGGCGTCACCGGCCCCGCCGCCAAGCCGCCGTACGGCACCGGCAGCCTGGGGATCCAGGTGTCCGGCAACGCGACCAACCAGTCGCCGGCCGCCGAGAAGGTCGCGTTCGGCAACGAGGTCGACTTCTACGGCCAGCAGGTGGCGAACCTGACCAGGGTCGGCTATCGCACCTTCCAGACCGGAGAGGACGCCGCGATCAGCCCTCAGAACCTGCCCAACATCGCGCTGGAGATCAATCCGCACGTCACGGGGTCGACCTACACATCGATGATCTGGATCCCCCCGGCGGCTCCGGTGATCAACAAGTGGACCGGCTTCATGGACGCCACGACGACCGGCCAGTGGTACTTCACCGGCTCGGCGGGCACCACGACCGGCTGCAACCAGGCGACCACGTGCTCGTTCTCGGCCGCCAAGGCCGCTCTGGTGACGTTCAACAGCGGAGGCGCAGCCACGATCGACACGGTCGCCGTCTCGAAGGGTCGCGACGACGACTACAGCGGCGCGGTCGACGGCCTGCGGATCAACAACACGATCTACGACTTCGAGCAGTACGGAGTCGTGGCCAAGAACTCGCCGTAGCGATGCTGCGGTAGCGCAAAGCTCGCGCGGCGACGAGGCATCTCGCCTCATAACCGCGCGAACGGCCGCCCATCCGCCTCCTCAGGGATGAGGTCTGCGATGGGCGGCCGTTTTTGTGCCCCCCGAGCCAAGGGGCCTGGCCCCCGCTCCGTCAGCTCGCGGTGAGCGCTCGAGCGAGCCGCTTCATGGCCTTCCCGTTGGCGCGCTTGATGAAGGCGCGATTGAGGGGGGCGCCGATTCGCTCCAGCCGGGGCGCTTCGATCCACGCGAGCTCGAACGACACCCGGGTCGCGCCCGCCGAGAGCTCCTCGAGCTCGTAGGTCCCCCGGGTGCGGCGCCTGCCGCCCGCCCCCACGCTCTCCTCGACGATCCGCGCGGGAGGCTCGGTCTCGATCACCTCGATCGAGACGATCTCGTTTGACCCTGGAGCCTTGACCCGCGCCGTCACCTTCGCGCCGACCCCCGACGCCGGCCCGGCCGCCTCCCAGTCGGTCAGCAGGTGGTCCGTGAACCGCTCGTGGTCGGCGAGCACGTCGAGGAAGGCGTAGATCTCCTCCCTGGGCTTCGGAATGTCGAGGGAGACGGTGACGGGGTCCATGCGAGGCGAAAGTCTCGCATCCGACGGCGGGGCCGGCGGTCCCGTTTGCTTCGTCCCGCATGAGGGTCTACGCTCGCCGGGCGAATGGGTGGGCGCACGGGACTTCGCACCGCGATCGGAGCGACGCTGGTCGCCATGGCCGGCGTCGCAAGCTACGCGTGGGCCGGCCCGGCCTCCGACGCGACGATTCAGGCGACGAGCCTGTCGGCCGACAAAGGGCTCGCCGGAGCGTTCGCCGACTGCCCCGC
>JBOGZB010000156.1:0-3447 GCA_050697175.1 Solirubrobacterales bacterium
GAAAGAGGCGCAGCCGCCCAACCCGGACATTGCGCCGGCCAGATCGGACATTGCGCACTTTGGGCGGCCACAGACCCTCCAACCCTTCAAAGTCCGAATCGCCGATCCGAAACCACGGCGAACGAACGACAACTCCTCCCTAACCAGCCCCTTCTCCCACACCCATCGCGGCCAGCTACCCCTCACCAGCCCCTTCTCCACACCCATCGCGGACCGCCACGGCCCCCCTCACCAGCCCGTCTCCGAACCCATCGCGAACGACCGACATTTCCGCGGCCTCAAATACGCCCTTCGCGTAAAGAGGTCCGCCTCTCGTCTGATTCGTTAAGCCTGGGTGGGTCGATGGACCCACACAGGGCACTAAGGGAGGGAGCGGCCTGGGGGCGGGTCTGGGGAGCGCGGCCTGGGGAGCGGCCTGGGACTCAATCGCCCCCGAGCACGGACCTAGCGGCTTTGTCGAGCCGACCCCATGTCGGCGATTCGCGATGGGTCCGGATACCACCTCCGAGCTCGAACCTCTCCCAGCTCGAACCCCTCCGAGCTCATTCTTTGAAGGGTTGTGGGGTCTATGGGCCCCCCAAGTGAGCAAAGAGCGTGGATCGGGGACGGATCGGGGCGGGATGTCGGTGCTTCGCGATCTTTGGGGGCAAAGTCGCGACGTTTGCGGCTCCGCGGAGCCGCGATATGGCTGGGTAGGGGGGAAGGGCCGGGGATTGCTCCCGTAACCAGCCTTGAAGGGTGGGGCAGGGGGGCTAGACGGCGGCCGACTTGCGCTGCTTGAGTCCCTCGCGGCGCAGGCGGCGGGCGAGCCTGACGTCGCCTCGGTCGGGGCCCTTGCCCTCGGGTCCGCCGGTCTCGATCAGGGCGGACAGGTCGTCGAAGCGTGGTTCGGAGAGGAACACGCCGATTCCCCGGCGACCGATCTCGCCCTCCCCGATGTTCGCGTGGCGGTCGCGGTTCGCGCCCAGCGGGGCCTTCGAGTCGTTGACGTGAATGCAGCGAAGCCGCTCGAGCCCGACCACGTCGCCGAAGTCGTCCACGACCCCGGACAGAGCCTCCGGGGTGCGGATCTCGAATCCCGCCGCAAGCAGATGGCAGCAGTCGAGGCAGGCGCCGAGGCGTTCGCCGGCTCCGGCGGCGTCGATCAGGTCGGCGAGCTCGCCGAAGTCCCGGCCGAGCGGACCCTGGGTCCCCGCGGTGTTCTCGAGCAGCAGCGGGCAGTGTCCGGTGCGGGCCAGGGCCTCGCGGATCACCTTGCCGGCCCGCTTCACGGACGGCGCGTACGGCTCGCCCTTCCTCGCCCCGGCGTGAAGCACCACGCCGGCCGAGCCGATGCCGTCGCCCACCGTGAGCGCCTGCTGGAGCGAGGCCAGGGACTTGCGGCGGATGTCGGGCTCCTTGCTCGCGCAGTTGATCAGGTACACGGCATGGATCACGACCGTCTCGACCCTCGAGTCGCGGATCGCTTCGCGGGCGGCCTCGAAGTCGCCCTCGTCGTACGCGGTCGGCCGCCACATCCTCGGGCTCTGGTGGAAGATCTGGATCGCGTCGGACTCGAACTCGGCTCCGCGCTCGACCGCCTTCGCCAGTCCGCCCGCCGTCGACACATGTGCGCCGATCAGCATCCGGGCGCCCGGCTGTCGGCTCCAGAGGCGATCCGGCACTCTAGCCGCGGGCCGGGCGACGGCGAGTCTGCGTGGAGCGCTGTGGAAACATGCGCCGCGGACCCCCCGTCCCCGCCTTCGCCAACGTGACCCCTTCCTCGCCGCCTCGATTCCGCTTCGCCCCGTCGCCGACCGGCGCGCTTCACATCGGGGGTGCGCGAACGGCGCTCTACAACTGGCTCCTGGCGCGGGGATCCGGCGGGGCGCTCGTGTTGCGGATCGAGGACACCGACCGCGAGCGCTCGACCCCCGAGAACGTCGAGCTGATCCTCGAGGCGCTCGCGTGGCTCGAGATCGACTGGGACGAGGGCCCCGTCAGCCAGCACGAGCGCCGCGAGCGCCACCTTGCGCGGCTCACCGAGCTGCTCGAGGCGGGACACGCTTACTACGACCCGGCGACCGCGGCCGACGTCCGCGACTGGAAGAAGGGACACGAAGGCGCCGGCTACCGCGGCGAGCCACGCGAGGAGCCCGGCGCGGCGATCCGCCTCCGGGTCCCGGACGAGGGCGAGACGGTGGTCGAGGACCTGATCCACGGAGCGGTGCGGTTCGACAACCGCGCTCAGGACGACTTCGTGATCGCGCGAGGCGACGGAACCCCCCTCTACAACCTCGCGGTGGCCGTCGACGACGCCGAGACCCAGATCACGGACGTGGTGCGCGGAGACGATCATCTGTCCAACACTCCCAAGCAGCTCTTGGTGCTCGGCGCGCTCGGCGCGAGCCCACCCCGCTACGCGCATCTGCCGCTGCTTCACGGACCGGACGGGCGAAAGCTGTCAAAGCGCGAGGACGCCGCGTCGGTTCAGGAGCTCGACCAGCTCGGCTACCTCCCGGCGGCGGTCCGCAACTACCTCGCGCTGCTCGGCTGGGGCACCGACGACGACACGACCATCATGGCCACCGACGAGCTGGTCGAGCGCTTCTCGATCGAGCGCGTCGGCCGCTCGGCGGCGATCTTCGACCCGAAGAAGCTCCGCTGGATGAACGGCCGCTTCATGCGGGCGCTGCCGCTGGCCGAGTACGAGGACCGCTTGGTCGAGCATCTGCGGCGCGTTTCGCCCCAGGCCGCGGAGGCGTTCACTGGGGCGGCGGCCGAGCGCCGTCTGGACGCCTGTCGCATCGTCCAGGACAAGGCCCAGACGCTCGACGAGGTGTGGCCCCTGATCGGGTTCCTCTTCACCGATCCCGAGCCCGACCCCGTCGCCTGGGGCAAGGTGATGAAGGGGGAGCACGTGCGCCCTGCGCTCGATGAGGCGCTCGAGGCGCTCCGCGGGGTCGAGAGCTTCGAGGCCGGGTCGATCGAGGAGGCGCTCTCGGGCCTTCTCGAGGGCTCGGGGCGCAAGCCGACACAGCTCTACCAGCCGATTCGCGTTGCGATCACGGGGACCTCGATCTCGCCCGGGATCTTCGACTCGCTGGCGGCGCTGGGCCGCGAGGAATCGCTGCGGCGGATCCAGCGGGCGGCGTCCGAGCTCGCCGGCTGACCGGCCCGGACCGGCCTCCGCACAGCGCCGATCAGCCGTCGCCGCGTCCGGCGGGGCTAAATCCGTGGGCCCGTGGTGCCGATCAAGTAAGGCGGATGGACGTCCCTTGACTCCGACAGCAGCCAAGCCGCGGGCCCGAAAGCGGCCCCAGCCCCCAGCCACGCAGCGGCCTGCGCCCGCTGCGAAGTCCAATGGACGCGCCCCGAAGGCCGATTCGAACGGCGACAAGGCAGGCAAGGGGGGGCGGCGCCTCGCGGACGCGTTCGAGGCCGTCTCCGTGATGCCCGTGCTCGCCG
>JBOGZB010000157.1:0-6810 GCA_050697175.1 Solirubrobacterales bacterium
TGGCGGGTGATGCACAGCTCGGCGAAGTTGCGAAAGCTCGACTCGCGGTCCGACCGGAAGTCGCGGATCGACTTGTAGAGGCCGAGGAGTCCCTCCTGGATCAGGTCGTCCGAGTCCCCGCCGAGCAGGAAGTACGACGACGCCTTGAGTCGCACGAAGCCTCGATAGCGCCGCACGATGCGGTCATAGGCGTCCGAGCTGCCGCGCTTCGCGAGCGCGACAAGGTAACTATCTTCAAGCTCAGGTTGAGCCTCTGACCGACGCGCGGTTCCGGCGGCTGGGCCGGGGCGCGCGACAGCGGTGAACTCGTGCGTGGGGGTCGGTGCGGCCACAGGATTCCTCCGTTCGTCGGAAAACCGTGGCGCCCGTACCTCCCCTGGGCGCCTCTCCATTTTTGGGCTCACCGCGGTCGAGACTCGACCTTTAGTTCACCCTTATCTGGCGGGAGTGTATGCGCATGGGCGTTGTTCTGTCAACCACCGGCGAAAATCGCGCAGGATCCGTTGCAGTTCGGGCCCTCCGTCCGTGCTCGGTGCTATCTCGCTCAACCCCCCGGTTGAGCCGGCGCCGAGCGCTACGCGCCGGAACCGGGATGCCGCTGCCTCGCCGCCTCGAACAGCAGGACCGCGGCCGCGGCGGAGACGTTCAGCGATTCGATTCGACCAGGTGAAGGGATCGAGACCAGGAGGTCACAGCTCGCGGCGACCCGAGGGCGGAGCCCTCTTCCCTCGCCGCCCAGGACGAGCACCACCCGGCCCGTCAGGTCGACCTCCGTATAGGGGGCGTCGGCGCCCGCCTGCGCCCCGTAGATCCACGCCCCGGCGTCCTTGGCGCTCGCCAGCCACTCCGCGAGGTTCGGAACCCGGGCGATGGCCAGATGCTCAACCGCTCCGGCCGACGCCTTGCAGGTCGCCGGCGTGACGCCGGCCGATCGCCGGGCGGGGATCACGAGCCCCGCCGCGCCGGCCACCTCGGCCGAGCGGCACACCGCTCCCAGGTTGTGGGGGTCCTGGACCTGATCCAGGACCACCACGAGGGCGTCCGGAGAATCGAGCAGGGCGGTGGGATCCGCGTAGGGATAGGGGTCGACCTCGGCCACCGTCCCCTGATGGTCGGGCGATCCGGCGAGCCTGGCGAGCTCGGCGGGCGGCACGTCCTTGGTCGTCAGCACGCGATGCACGCGACGGCGCCCCCGCTTGGCCTCGGCGACCGGACGACGGCCGTAGATCATCTGGGTCCCTCCGTGGTCGCCGGCCCGCGCCCCGTTCATCGTCCGCGACCGGCCCGGCGGGACCTCATCCTGATCGCAGCCGCACGAGCCTGGGGCCCCGAGCGGTGTCGCGGACCGAGAAGCCGAGCGTCGCCAGTCCGTCGCGAATCTCGTCGGCACGCTCGAAGTCCCCTGCGGCCCGCGCCTCCTGGCGCTCGTCGAGCAGCGCCTGCGCCTGCGGATCGTCGACCTCGGCCTCGGCCAGCAGCGACTCGATGCCGAGCAGCGCGAGCACCTCGGTCAGCGCCTCCGCGGCCCCGGCGAGCGGCCGCCGGTTGCCTTCGGCGATCAGCTCGAACAGCGCCGCGAGCGCCCTCGGCGTGTTGAAGTCGTCGGCCAGGGCATCGCGCACGTCGCCGCGTCGCGCCGCGACGAACTCGTCCTCAGGCCCACCGTCCTCCTGGACGGCCAGCTCCGCCACGTAGTTTCGGATCCGGTCGACTCGCGCCGCGGCCGCCTCGAGCGCCCGCTCCGAGAACTCGAGCGGCTGGCGGTAGTGCCCCGAGATCAGGTAGGCGATCACCGCCTCGCGGCCGTAGCGGTCGAGTGCCGCCGAGAGCTGGAAGATGTTCCCCAGCGACTTCGACATCTTCTCGTCGGCTGCGCGAACCATCCCGTTGTGCATCCATATGCGGGCCAGGGGCGCGCCGCGCCCGGCCTCGGTCTGGGCGATCTCGTTCTCGTGATGAGGGAAGACCAGATCGCTTCCCCCGCCGTGGATCTCGAAGTCGGTGCCCAGGATCCCCTCCGCCATCGCCGAGCACTCGATGTGCCACCCGGGTCGGCCCTCACCCCAGGGCGAGGGCCAGCCGCTGTCCTCGTCTGGCTTTCGCGCCTTCCAGAGCGCGAAGTCGAGCTGATCCTCCTTGAGCGAATCCGATCCGGCCTCCTCCCCCTGATCCATGGCCTCCGGATCGCGGTTCGACAGCTGCCCGTAGGCGGGAAAGCTTCGTACCCGAAAGTAGACGTCGCCGCCCGACTCATAGGCGTGCCCTCGCTCGACCAGCGCCTCGATCAGCTCGACGATCCCGTCCAGCGACTCCGAGGCCAGGGGTTCGGCGTCGGGTCGGCCCAGCCCGAGCCGGTCCGTGTCCTCGACGTACGCGACCCTCATCCGGTCGGCGAGCTCCGGGGACGGCACGCCCGCCTCGCGCGCCGCCGCGTAGATCTTGTCGTTGATGTCGGTGACGTTGATCACCAGACACGGCTCGTATCCGACCGAGGCCAGGAAACGGCGTAGCAGCATGAAGACGACGTAGGGCCTGGCGTTGCCGATGTGGATCCGCGAGTAGACGGTCGGCCCGCAGGCATAGATCCCGACCGCCGGGGGGCGGCGCGGCTCGAGCGGGCGAACCTCGCCGCTCAGCGTGTCCCTGATCCTCACCTCAGGCGAGCTCGCGCTTGAGGATCTTGCCGGTCGCGTTTCGCGGCAAAGAGGCGACGAACTCGACCTCGCGCGGGATCTTGTAGCGGGCCAGATTGGACTTCACGTGGGCCTTGACCTCGTCGGCACTCAACTCGGCCCCGTCCTTCAACACCACGAACGCCTTCAGCCGCTGGCCGAATTCCTCGTCGTCCACCCCGATCACGGCCACCTCCTTGACCTCGGCGCGATCGGCCAGCAGGTCCTCGACCTCGCGCGGGAAGACGTTCTCGCCGCCCGAGACGATCATCTCGTCGTCGCGGCCATCGATGAACAGCCGTCCGGCCCGGTCGAAGTGCCCGACGTCGCCCGACGAAAGGAGGCCGTCCAGGGCTTCCTTGCCACCGCCGCCCGTGTAGCCCTCGAACGCCATCTCGTTACCCACGAACACGCGGCCCGTCCTCCCCGGCTCGACGTCGTGGCCATCGGCATCGACGATCCGCACCAGGGTCCCGCGGGGCGGTCGGCCGGCCGTCCCCGGCGCGGCGCGGAGATCCTCGGGCGTCGCGATCGTCGCCCACGCCACCTCGGTCGACCCGTAGAGGTTGTAGAGGTTGTCACCGAACGTGTCCATCCACCTGGTCGCCAGCTCGCCGGGCAGTGCCGACCCGCTCGCCGCGGTGATCCGCAGGTCGGGCAGCGGATAGGCGGCCAGCGTCTCAGCCGGGAGCTCGAGGATCCGCTGCATCATCACCGGGACGACGATCAGCGCGCTGGCCCCGGTCTCCTGGGCGGTGCGGAGCGTGTCCTCGGGATCGAAGCGGCGACGCAGGACATAGGTCGAGCTAAGCGACAGGCCGAGCACGAAGTGGGCGAACCCCCAGGAGTGAAACAGCGGCGCCGCGATCACGGTGCGCTCGTGGGCGCGCAGCGGGATCCTCGAGAACAGGGCGGCGAGCGGGCCAAGCGTGTCGGGCTGGGCGCGCTGGGCGCCCTTCGGCGCCCCGGTCGTGCCCGAGGTGAGGATCACGAAGCGGCTCGACTCCTCGGGCGGGTCGAGGTCCTCCGACCCGCTCGCCTCGATCAGCTCCTCGAGCGTGGGATCGCCGGCCGTCCCGTCCTCGGGCCAGGCGACGAACCGCTTCAGGCCGATCTCCTGGCCCGCCTCACGGGCCTCGGCGAGGAGCCCGGCGAACTCCTCGTCGTAGATCATCGCGACCGGCCGCTCGCGCTCCACCACGTCGGCGAGCTGCGGCGCCGCGAAGGCGGTGTTCATGTAGAGGCCGCTCGCGCCGAGCTTCGAGATCGCCAGGGTCGCCTCGATGAAGCAGTGGTGGTTGCGGCACATGATCGCCACACCGTCCCCCTCACGCACCCCGCTCGTCGCCAGCCCGCGAGCCAGGGAGTTGGATCGCCGGTGGACCTCGGCGAAGCTCAGGCTGACGCCCTCGTCGAGCAGCATCATGCGGTCGGGCTCGTTGATCGCCGAGGTGGTGATTCCCGCCGCCGGCGACGCCCCCCAACGATGAAGGACGCGCAGCATCTGGACCAGCCGATCGGGGCGAACCGGCCCCAGCACTCCCGCCTTGACCAGCGTCTGGACGTTGAACGGCACCTCGTTCAAGGAGCCCAGCGGGCCGAGCTTGACTCGGCGTCCTATGTAGTCGAGTGGAGCGCTCAAATTTCTCAGGAGCTTCCCGCGGACCGGGCCCGCGACCGTCCGTCGAAGCTTATGCCCAGCCGCACTGGATGGTCGAGTCCGAATCCGCGTGCGTCCGGGGGCGCACGGGACCGCGCCGGGCGTGCGAAGAGGGCGAAGCCTGTGCCGGTGGGCACAGGCGAGTCCCGATGAGCGCGAGCTGGCGCCGGTATCCGTGCGTCATCCGGGCGTGCGGGGGTTCGGGGTCGATCATCTAGGCCCGCTACTCGAGGTCGATCAGCGCGACCGCCACGCAGGCGATGCCCTCGCCGCGCCCGATCCAGCCCATCCCCTCGTTCGTCGTCGCCTTGACGCTGACCGGGGCCGCGAGGGTCTCGGTGATGTTTCGCTCCATCTCGGCCCGATGGGGACCGATCGCCGGGCGCTCGCAGATCAGGGTCGCGTCCACGTTCAGCACCCGTCCGTGGAGCCTGCCCAGGGCGACCGTCAACAGGTCCAGGGAGTGCGCGCCGCGCCATCGCTCCTGATCGGGAGGGAAGAGCGTCCCGAGGTCTCCGAGCCCGGCGCCCCCCAGGATCGCGTCGATCACCGCATGGGTGAGGACGTCCGCGTCGGAGTGCCCCTCGAGGCCCTTCTCGTGGGGCACCTCGACCCCTCCGAGCACCAGCGCCCGCCCGGTCGCGAACCGGTGCGCGTCGTAGCCGGTCCCGACTCGGACGCTCATCGCCTCGCCCTCCGAGGGTCGCTCATCCGAGTGGCTCCAGGGTCGGGCGGCGGCGCTCCAGGGTGACGATCCGGTCTATTCCCCACCCGCGCATGGTCGCAACCGCGTCGCCGTAGGCGTGGCCGACGTCCGCGGGGGAATGCGCGTCCGACGACAGGGAGAACGAGGCGCCCGCGTCGACGCACATCTCGACCAGGGCGGGGGCCGGGTACATCTCCCCCACCGGCTTTCGAAGCCCGGCGGTCGAGACCTCGACCGCGACCCCCGCCTCGGCGATCGCCTCGACGGCGGGCTCGTAGTAGAACCGCGGGTCGCGCCGGGGCCCGGGGCGGGCGCTGCCCCAGACCTTGACCAGGTCGGGGTGGGCCAGGATGTCGAACAGCCCGCTGCTCGCCGCCTCGGCGAGCGCCTCGAAGTAGCGGCGCCACACCTCGTCGGGGTCTCCGGTCTGCTCCCAGACGTCCCAGCCCTCGTGGTCGACCGCGCGATCCCCGACGAAGTGGACGGAGCCGAGCGCGTAGTCGAGCTCGCGCGCGTCGAGCAGGTTGGCGATCCTGTCCTCGGCCCCCGGCACGTAGTCGACCTCGAGGCCGAGCTTCATGGGGGTGGTCCGCACGAACTCGCAGTAGGCGTCGATGTCGTCGGTGGCGTTCTCCTCCCAGAAGGGGTGGCGCCAGACGTCGAGCGCCGCGGTGAACCGGTAGACGTGCTCCGAGCAGCCGAGCAGGTCGACTCCCGCCTCGGCGGCGGCGGCGAGGTAGCGCTCGGCGTTGGCGGCCGTGAACGCCGAGCGCTCGGGCGGGGAGTCGTCGTCGTCGGCGCGCAGGTGGACGTGGTAGTCGGTCAGCATCGTGCCGGGTACGCTAACCGGCGCATGGTCCACTCGCGAACCGTGGCGTCCTCGACCCCCGAACCGCCGAGCCCCGGTGTCTGAGACCGCGCGCGATCTGGCGACGGTGCTGGGCGCCTTGGCGGCCTCGACCGCCCTCGCCGCGGCATTCGGGGCCGTCAACCTCGGCACCGCGCTGACCTTCGGCCAGATCGGCTTCGCCGCGGCGCTCGTCTGGGTGCTGCTGCGACGCTGAGCCGGGTCGAATGAGTGATTGACCGCAATATTTCCGGTCAAACGCACACTCATCACAGCGTGCCTAGGTTCGCTCGCGCAGCAGCAGGTCTGCGACCCGAAGATCGAGTGGGGTCGTCACCTTGAGGTTCTCCGAAGTCGATTCCCCGATCAGGATCGTCCCCCCCGCCTCCTCGACCAGCAGCGCCTCGTCGGTCGCCGTGGCCAGTCGGCCAGGGGCGGCGGCGATCGCTTCGCGAAGCGCCTCGGTGCGGAAGACCTGGGGGGTCTGCGCCGCCCAGAGCCGATCCCTGCTGACCGTCTCCTCGATCTCGGGAGCCGCTCGCCCCTCCTCGCCGGCCGGCGCGCTCGATTCCGTCACCCGCTTCACGGTGTCGGTGATGCGGGCCGCGGCGATCACGCCGGCCACGTCGTCGCGCGAGGCGAGTGCTTCGACCAGCGAGTCGATGAGCTCCGCGGTGACCAGCGGTCGGGCTGCGTCGTGGACCGCCACGAGCTCCGTGCGCACCTCCCTGAGGGCCGCCGCCACCGACTGCGAGCGATGTTCGCCGCCGGGCACGATCGACACCTGCCCACCCAGCTCCAGATCGTGGCCCGGCGGCAACGCGACGATCACGGGCCCAACCCTCTGGGCCCGGCCGAACGCCTCGAGCGACCACTCGATCAGCGGCCGTCCGCCGACCGGCACGAAGGCCTTCGGGCCGCCGGC
>JBOGZB010000158.1:0-2246 GCA_050697175.1 Solirubrobacterales bacterium
GCCTTCAGGTCGCCCGTTGCGCGCGCGGGGAGGTCGGCGAGACTCCCATCCGAGGTGGCCGGCGAAGCGTCCGGCTGGGACCCGTCGGAGCGCTGACCTTCGTCTTCGGCCTGGCGGGCGGCGACGGCGAGCTCCCGCTCGCCCGGGCGGTGGCCGAGACGCGGAGCCTCGATGGGGCCGCGCGGGCCCTGAACGCCCTCGGCGTTCACACCGAGCTCGAATACGAGCGTTCCCGAGTCGCGAATCCCCCCGCTTGAACCGGCGCACGCGGCTCGCCGAGTGGCTACATTCGCCGCCGGTTCGAGGAGGCCGGAGGAGGCCCCCCTCGAAGGCCGTCAGCCGCCGCGCATTTGCGCGGCGGCTGCATTCTTGCGCGCAAGATCGCGCAATCACCGCGACTTCAGGCGCGCTCGCGACGGCGCGGGCCGGGGGGTCAACTAACCTCGTTGGGGGATGGCCTGGGTCGAGACAGAGTCGCTCAGCTTCATCGCCCGGCACGAGGCCGAGGACACGGAGTGCGCCCAGCGGACGCTCGACGCGCTGGAGGACCTCCGCCTCGCGCTCGAGGAGCGATTCGAGCACGCGCCCGGCGAGATCACGGTGATCGTCCACCCCACTCCGGCCTGGCTTGCCGCCGCCCACCCGTTCCTTCCGGCGGCCCGGCTGGCGGCGGCTCCGGCCGGGCGGCGCTACCTCGCCGGCTGGGCCATGGCCTCGGAGCTCCACGTGCTCAACGACGAGTTCCTCGACCGGCGGGCGGCGGGCGAGGACTCGATGGCCGCCTTGCGGGGGACGGCCGAGCGCCTCTACGTGCAGGTCGTGGTCGGCGCGAACAATGATCGGCTTCCGCCTCCGTGGGGGCCCCGTCGATTCGGCCGGTACCTGCGCTGGACCTGGCTGATCGAGGGCGCCGCCCAGTACTACGCGGGCCAGGTGCCGCTTTTCCGGGCGGCGGTCAGCACCCGGCTGCGCGACCGCCGGGCGCCCTCCTTCCCGCCGTCGCCCCGCGACGCGATGATCCTGGGTGGGACGATCTTCGACCTGCTCGAGCGCGAGCGCGGCCGCGATGCCTGCGACGTGCTCGTCGCGCGCCTGCGCCGCGACGGCCCCCGCGCCTCGCTCGAGCTGGCCTTCGATGCTCGCTTTCGCGACATCGAGCAGAGCTGGCGGAGCTACCTGCGGAGGTTGAGCGAGCGCCGCCTCGACGACGAGGAGCTCGGCGCTCTGGGGCTCACCAACGAGCTGTCGGTCTGAGCGACGCCCAGGAGCCGGAGGCCGTTAGCCGTCGCGGAGCGTGACGATGCCGCCGGTGGTCCCCAGGTACTCGGTGCCGTTCGGGCCGATCGCGAGACCCGCGTAGTTGTTGTTGTAGCTGAGGCCGGAGCCCGCGTAGCGCTGCCAGATCGTCCTGCCCGTGTGAAAGCCGATCGCGGTCCAGTAGTAGCCCTGGGCGCCGCTCGGGTCCGGGGGTCGCGTGTAGGTGTAGATCAACCCCGTCTTGGTGGACAACTTCGGCACCACAGTGGGTGCGCGCGCCTGGGTGTTGGTCCACACGACATGACACCCGCTGCCGTCGCGATCCAGGTCGACCCGGGCGAAGCCGGGCTCGGTCACCGCTCAGCTGTTCGGTCCGAACGGGTCCTGGTAGCCGTAGTTGTTCTCGACGATCAGCGAGCGCCCGGCCGTGATCAGCGAGTTCTCGGTCGCGCTCGCCCCCTTCTCGAAGACCGGCGTCCTGCACACCGTGCGGCTCTGGCCCGGGCGCAGCTTCGGGGCGTTGCGGTAGACGACCACGTCCATCGGGTCGGCGTTGTCGGTGATCGCGACGTAGCCGCCGTCCATGATCGTCGGCGTCGTGCCCGACCCGGCGTCGATCTGACCGGGCTTCGAGATCCCCGAGTTCGGATAGCGGGCCTTCCAGACCACCTTCGGCGTTCCGTTGCGGGACGCCTCGAACCGGTACATGCGCTTGTCGGAGACGATGTAGACGCCGTTGCGGCCGACCGCGAACGAGTTCTCGATCTCCTCATCCATGGTGATCGTCCGCACCTTCCCGGTCTTCCGATCCAGCGTGCCGACGGTTCCATCCTGCTTCGACACGAACCAGATCCGGCCGGAGAAGTCCGGTAGGGCGGACGTGACCCGCTGCGTGGAGTCGTCGAGCGCGCCGGTCAGGTCGTAGTCGCGCACCCGGACCAGCTTCTGGCTGTCCTTGCGCTCGGCGAGGACGAAGATGTGGTCCGTCT
>JBOGZB010000159.1:0-2630 GCA_050697175.1 Solirubrobacterales bacterium
TCTTCGTCCTGCGTGAGCCGCTCAACGTTCCCTACGACGCCGCCGAGGGCCTCAACCCCATGTGGACGATCCCCGGGATGGGTGGCGACTTCCGAGCCCTGGTTCGCGAGAAGACCCTGGCGATCGCGCTGGGGCTCGACGATCCCCGCTACGCCGATCCGACCGGGTCGATCGACGATGCGAGCTTCGAGGACCTGGAGTGGGTCTGGAAGTACGGCTTCATGCTGCGGTCCTTCGAGGAGTTCTTCCGGGAGGAGTAGAGAGATCCGGTCGTCGGCCGGGAGCCTCGCGCGACTCAGTCGTAGAGGCTCTCGGCCGCGATCTGGCGCAGGGTTCGGTCCCAGAGCTTGATCTCGACGTAGAGCTCGTCGCCGAAGCCGCGCACCGCGTCAACCGCGATCAAGGTGAACCGGCCCTCCTTTACGGCCGCCTGGTCGATCACCTCGCCGTCGAGCTCCGCCGTGACCGCGACCGCCCCCCGCACCATCGGCAGGCCCCAGATCAAGGTGATGTCGCCGCCGCGCTCCTGGTCGGCCCGCCAGCCGCCGATCACGTCATCCGAGAGGTCGATCTTCCAGTCGGGATTGTCCTCGGCGGTGACGTCGGTGAAGTCCGCCTTGGCGCGAAGCTCCCCCGGCTCGCCGTCGCCCGGGCGCTCGAACGAGACCCAGCCAAAATACTCGATCGGCCCTCCCCCGCTCCCGTCGTCATCGTCGCCGTCCCCGTGGCCGGCACGCTCCGCCCCGGCGGCGATCGCCGGCACGTATACGCGCTCGCCCCAGGTTCGCTCGGGAAACCAGCGCAGAGTCTCGGGGCCGAGTGGCGCGCCGGCCTCGCCCGCCAGAGGGTCGCATGCCCGCTCGAACTCTTCGGCCAGCCGTTCCTGCCAACGCCCGTAGGGCTTTCCCTCGTGCGGGTAGTCGGCGATGAAGCGCGGGAATGGGCGGGGAAGCGGCGGCAGGGTGCGGGGAGACTACTCGTGGCGCGCTCCCGGCCGGCGCCCCCGACTCCTACCGGCCGATCGCCTCGCGAAGGTCGGCGGCCGCGCGCTCGGGCGGGTAGACGTCGACCTCGACGCCCGTCCCGAGCTCGAAGCCGGCTCGGACGGTCAGCCTCGGGACCACGTCGACGTGCCAGCAGAACTCCTCGGCGCCGCGGGGCGCCGTACGGACCCACAGGTTGAGCTGCGGCGCGGACCCGAACCGCTGGGCGAGGGCGGTCATGGCTGTCCGGATCATCGCCGTCCCGATCTGGCCGTCGTCGTGGAAATGGGGCGCCGGCCGCCGCGGGATCACCCTAAGCTCATACGGCGAGCGCGACGCCCACGGGCAGACGAGCACCGCCTCGTCGTCGACCGCGACCAGCCGTTCCCGCCTTCGGACCTCCTCGGTCACCACGTCGGAGAGCAGGTCCCCACCCATCGTCCGCTGGTGATATGCGGCGGCGCGCTCGCGCTCCCGGGCGACCGCGGCGGGCACGAACCGCATCGCGTAGAGCTGGGCGTGGGAGTGCTCGAGCGAGGCGCCGGCGTCGGGGCCCTCGTTGACGATCAGATGGAGGCACGCGGCCTCCTCGACGCGGGCGCGCATCCGCTCACGCCACGCCTCGACGGCGCCCGCGAAGCGCTCGTCGTCGAGCTCGGTCAGCGAGGCCGCGTGCTCGGGGGAGCTGACGATCACCTCGTGTGCCCCGTCGGCCGGGTGCGAGGCGAACAGGCCGGGGTCTCCGGCGCGGGTGGAGGTGCCGAGCGGATCGATCGAGCTGGCGAGACCCGTCTCGACAGGCGTCTTGCCGCCGGTCGGGGGCTGCTCGGACTGCTCGGGGGGGGCGAGCGCCGGATAGAGATTCGGGACCGAGCGCGCGGTCCACCCTGGCGAGTCCGGGGCGCCGCCTCCCGGCCGACGGGCCCAGAGCTCGGGCGGGGTCCGATCCTCGCGGCCCTCGCAGAAGGGGCAGCTCGCGGCGGCGCCCTCCTTGGTGTGCCAGGGGGCGGGGGCGAATGCGTCCAGCCGGTCGGCCCGGCCCGGCGCGAGGATCGCGCGCAGGCCCGTGAGCTGGTCGATGCGGACCTCGGGGGAGCTCACCGCGAGTTGCGACGCACTTACGACGGCGAGCCGGGTTCGCCGCCCCCGGGCCGCGACTGATCAGAGGCGGCTGCCTCGCTGTCGAAGCCGATGAACGGCTTGATCATGTCGAGCGGCAGCGGGAAGATGATCGTCGAGTTCTGGTTCACCCCGATGTCGAGCAGGGTCTGGAGGTATCGGAGCTGGAGGGTGGCCGGGTTGATGCTGATGATGTTCGCCGCCTGGGACAGCTTCTCGGCGGCCTGGAACTCGCCGTCGGCGGAGATGATCTTGGCGCGCCGCTCGCGCTCGGCCTCGGCCGGGCGGGCGATCGCCCGCTGCATGTCGGCGGGCAGCTCGACGTCATTTACCTCGACCGTCGTCACCTTGACCCCCCACGGCTCGGTCTGCTCGTCGATGATCTGCTGGAGCTCGACGTTCAGGCGCTCCCGCTCCGACAGGAGCGAGTCGAGCTCGGCCTTGCCGAGCACGGAGCGAAGCGTCGTCTGGCCGATCTGGGACGTGGCGAGCAGGAAGTTCTCGACCTCCGTGACCGCCTTGTTGGAG
>JBOGZB010000160.1:0-11052 GCA_050697175.1 Solirubrobacterales bacterium
GACCCCGGCCGCACCGATTTCACGATGCGCAACACGCCGAAGATCGTGGGCGGCCTCACCGCCGACTGCGCCGCTGGCGCGCGCGAGCTCTACGAGATCGTGGCGGACGAGATCGTCGAGGTCTCGACTCCCGAGGCGGCGGAGCTCACCAAGCTGCTGGAGAACGTGTTCCGCTCGGTCAACATCGCGCTCGTCAACGAGCTGGCGATACTGACCGACCGCATGGGGATCGACGTCTGGGAGGTGGTCGACGCCGCCGCCACCAAGCCGTTCGGATTCATGCGCTTCGATCCCGGCCCGGGAATGGGTGGCCACTGCCTGCCGGTGGACCCCTTCTACCTCGCATACAAGGCCCGCCAGCACGACTTCTACACAGAGTTCATCGAGCTCGCCGGAAAGCTCAACCAGGCGCAGCCGCAGTTCTGCGTGGAGAAGATCGAGCATTCGCTGAACGACGTCTCGAAGCCGGTCCGCGGAGCGCGGATCCTCGTTCTCGGCGTCGCCTACAAGTCCGGGGTCGGAGATTTGCGCGAAGCGCCCGCGCTGAAGATCATCCGTGGGCTGCGGCAGCTTGGCGCCGACGTCTCCTACCACGACCCGCACGTCGCCGAGCTCCCCGAGCTGTCGCTCGCCTCGGTCGAGCTCGATCAGGCTCTGGCGAGCGCCGACCTGGCGTGCATCGTCACCGCCCACCCCGAGGTCGACCACGAGATGGTGGTGCGCGAGGCGCAGCTCGTCGTCGACTTCCGCGGCGTGACGAGGGGCCTCGAAGCCCCGAACCTGGTCCGCCTTTAGATGGCTGACTCCAAACCCCCGCACGCCCGGATGACGCACGGATACCTTCGTCGGATCGCGCTCGTCGGAGCTCGCCCGTGCCCACCGGCACAGGCTTCGTCCTCCGACCACGTCCGACTCGATCCCGTGCGCCCCCGGGCGCACCGGGATTCGGACTCAACCATCTAGCCGTGCCCAGGTTGTCGGCTCGGATCGCGCGCCGGGGCGTGCGCCGCGCGGATCGTCTCACCCAGGCGCTCGCCGGCGCGGCCCTCGGCACCGCGGGGAGCGTGATCGCCTGGGAGGCAGCCCGCCTTGCGAGGCGCCGGCAGCGCCGCCGCCCGCCGGCCGAGACGGCGAGAGAGGCCGCCGAACAGAGACTGGGCGCCGCCGGCCGGGCGACGCAGGACACCGTGGCGGTCCTGGTCGAGGGCTACGAGGCGACCCCGCGCCACGAGACGGTGCTCTTCAACCTGCTGAGTGGATTCGTCGGCGCCTTCGCTGTGATCAGGCTCTCGACCACCGGAATCCGTGGAGGCTGGTGGCCGGCCGGCAACGTCCGCCTCGGCGGGCGCCACATCCATCACTTCGTCCCGGGGATCCTGATCGCCTTCGGGTCGGGGACGCTGGCCCTGCTGACCGACAACGAGAGGCTCGAGCAGTGGCTTGCGGTGCCGTTCGGCGCCGGGATCCTGACGTTCGACGAGGCCGCCCTGCTGCTCGACCTCCGCGACGTCTACTGGACCCGTGAGGGTGTCCTCAGCGTGCAGCTCAGCCTCGGCGTGGCGGCGACCCTGGGAGGAGCGATCCTGACCCTGCGGATGCTCCGCCGCGGCGAGGAGCGCGGGGTCGAGCGGGGGCGGATCCCGGGGCCGGCTCAGCCCGCAACGCGGTAGCGCCCGAACAGCTCGCCGCCCTCGGACAGGAGCCACTCGAGCTCGAGCTCCCGATCGGCCTCGTCAAGCCCGACCGCGAGGCTGGGCCCCTCGCCGCCGACCAGCTTCGGGGCGTGGGTGACGAACAGCTCGTCGACGAGCCCAGCTTCGATCAACTGGGCGTGAAGGCGGGGGCCTCCCTCGCAGAGCAGGGCTCGCACACCCCGCTCGGTTCGCAGATGGCCCAGAGCCGCGGCGAGATCGACGTGGTCGGGGTGGCGGACCACCCGCAGCGAGGTCGCCGTCTCGGGCGGATCCGCGTCCGAGCTGGTGAAGATCAGGACCCGTCCGCCACCGGCTGTGAACAGCGGCGCGTCCCAGGGCAGGTCGAGCTTGCCGCTCACGATCACCATCAGCGGGTCGTGGGGCAGCCCGAAGCGCTCGCGCCGCGAGCGCTTCTCCGAGTCGGCGATCACGCGCCCGTAGCGCTCGGCGCGCATCGTCCCCGCGCCGATCATCACCGCGTCGATCTTGGTTCGCAGGCCGACCAGCATCTGTGTGTCGGTGTCGCTGCCGATCTCCCCGGAGCGCCCGCCCAGGGTGGCCCGGCCGTCGAGGGAGATGGCGAAGTTCGTGATCACGTACGGGCGATCCCGAGGCGGGTCCTCGACGAAATCCAGCTCGTCGAGCTGGTCGCGCACCGTGGTCGGCCCGGGGTCCGGCAGCAGGCGGTCCATCGCGGCCAAAGCTTATGCGCCGGCAGCCGTCGCTCCCGACGGCGGCTATTCGAGCCAGCCGAAGCGCCGGCCGGCCAGCTCCTCGAGCCGCGAGACGTCGTCGCCGAACAGGTCGGTCAACCACTCCCGCAGGCTCGGAGGGACCTCGGGCTTGGTGACCTCGCCGCCGCCGGGATCGTGGACGACGCGCTCGACCATCCAGCGAAGCCGCTCGGGCAGGCGGTCGAAGTTCCGGTCCATGGCGCGAAGCCCCGGCAGCCGGACCGCCCTGTCCATGAGCCGGAAGCGCCCGCCCGTCTTCGAGGTCCCGGTCTCCCACTCGCGTCCGAACTGCTCCGACGTGAACGACGAATCGACGCCCAGGAACGAGAAGACCCGCCGCATCGTCCGGGGGCGGTCGTCCTTGAGCTCCTCCCTGGCGACGATCTCGATCGAATCGGGGCCGAAGGCCTGGAGGAACGGCTCGAGCTGGAAGGCGTATCGGCTGCGGGCCACGTAGGAGCTCTCGGGGTCCGATAGCGCTTCGTCGAGCCCTCGGCTCTCGTAGCCGCCGCCCAGGTTGTGCAGGTAGTGCGAGAGCATGCGGTCGATCGGGTTGCGGACCACATAGATCAGCCGCGACTCGCCGATCGTCTCGCGCATCCGCTCGGCGACCCCGGTGAAGCGCGGGAGGTTCGTGTAATGGGGCGAGCTCTCACCCCGGACGGCGGCTCCGGCGTCGAAGTGGGCCGCGTACCAGTCGCGGCCCAGCGGCCAGTTGAGCTGCTCGACGAAGAAGTTCAGCTCCTTGGGCCGCGACATCGCGACCTCCGGGTGCAGGTTGAGGTAGTGGTGGAGGCTGGTGGTCCCGCACTTGAGGCCGCCGATCACGACCAGGTTGGGGAGCGCGCCGCGACCCTGCCCGAAGCCGCGGCGTCCACGTCGCCGCTCGGCGGCGAAGCGCTCGTGCGCCCTCGCCACCATGGCCTCGTCGGCGAGATCGCGGGGAACGCCGTCAGCCGCCGGCGCCAAGCCTCTTCGCCGCATCGCGAAGGTTCTTGACCGTCGCGGTGGGCGCCTTGCGCCCCTCCAGCTTCTCGCCGTTGCGATTGACCCAGATGACCGGGACGTTCATCTTCAGGACCGGAGCCACGTCGGTCTCGTAGCCGCTTCCGATGTGCACCCAGCCCTTCTTCCCGCCGATCCGCCGCGCGCACTCCTTGAAGTGGGCAGGGTCGGGCTTGTAGCTTCGGACCTGCTGGGCGGTGACCACGAGATCGAGCTCGGTTCGCAGGTGTCGGCGCGAGACGCCCAGCAGCTTGTCGTCGATGTTGGAGACGATCCCGACCTCGTAGCGCTTCGAGAGGCGGTCCATGGCGGCGTTCGCCTCGCGAAACGGCTGCCAGCGCGAAACGCTGTCGGGCAGGAACTGGGCCCGGGACGGCTCTAGCTCCCAGCCGATCTCCTTCGCCGCCCGCACCGTCGCCCGGCGCAGCACCTCGGCGTAGAGCTCATACGAGCCCCTGATGATCTCCGCCTGGATCTCGAAGAAGCGCTCCAGGAACTGTCCCTCCTCGAAGCTGAAGCCGTCGCGGTCGGCCTCCTTGGCGAACGCGTCGAGGATCCCCTTCTCCCAGTCGATCAGGGTGCCGTAGCAGTCGGCGGTGACCCATTTGATGTCTTTCAGCTTCGGCAGTGGCATGAGTGATTCCCGACCGCCCGCGGCGTGGGCGGTTAGGGCGCGGGCCGCGAGATTATGGCAAGTGCCACATCTGCCCCTCCACTCAGGCTCGGATAGGCTCTCGCGCTCGGAATGGTCGACCGCCTCGCCGAAGCCCCCTGATGGACCTGCTCGAGTACCAGGGCAAGCGGCTGCTCGCCGAGCACGGCGTCCCGGTTCCCCCCGGCCGCCACGCGGACACCGTTCCCGCCGCCGTCGAGGCTGCCGACGAGATCGGCTACCCCTGCGTGATCAAGGCCCAGGTGCGGATCGGCAAGCGGGGCAAGGCGGGCGGGATCAAGATCGCCAACGACCGCGACGAGGCGCGGGGTCACGCCGAGGCGATCCTCGGCATGGGCATCCGCGGGTTCACGGTGCACGAGGTCTGGGTCGAGCGCGCCTCGAAGATCGACGCCGAGTACTACGCGTCGGTGATCCTCGACCGCTCCGACAAGAAGCTGCTGGTGATGCTGTCGCGGATGGGCGGCATGGACATCGAGGAGATCGCCGAGTCCGATCCCGCGGCCCTGATCAAGCGCCACATCGAGCCCGGCGAGGAGCTGAGCGCCGAGTCCGCGGCGCAGATCGCGATCGACGCACGGATCGACGAGGACGCGACCGGCCAGGTCGGCGAGATGCTGGTCAAGCTCCACGAGGTGGCGCTCGCCGAGGACGCGACCCTGATCGAGGTCAACCCGATGATCGTCACCACCGACCGCGAGGTCGTCGCCCTCGACTCGAAGGTGACGATCGACAACAGCGCGCTGTACAGGCACGAGGAGCTGGCCGATCTGCGCGACCGCTCGGCCGAGGACCCGCAGGAGCGGATGGCCGAGGAGAAGGGCCTCACCTACGTGAAGCTGGGCGGCGAGATCGGCATCCTCGGGAACGGGGCCGGGCTCTGCATGTCGACGCTCGACGTGGTCGCCCAGGCGGGCGGGACGCCGGCCAACTTCCTGGATGCCGGCGGCGGGTCGAAGGCGGACACGATCGTCGACGCGCTCGAGGTGATCACCTCGGACGAGAACGTGAAGGCGATCCTGTTCAACATCTTCGGCGGGATCACGCGCTGCGACGAGATCGCGAAGGGGATCATCGAGGCGTCGGCCAAGATCGCGATCGACGTGCCGCTCGTGGTCAGGCTCGACGGCACCAACTCCGAGCAGGGCCTCGGGCTCCTGGCCGAGGCCGAGCTGCCGGCCCTCCACGTCGAGAAGACGATGCTCGGCGCCGCCGAGCTCGTGGTTGAGCTCGCGGGAGGCTCCCGATGAGCATCGTCATCGACAACGAGACGAAGCTCGTGGTCAGCGGCCTGACCGGCCGCGAGGGGAGCTTCCACGGGCTTCGAAACCGCGAGTACGGAACTCAGGTCGTCGCCGGGGTGACCCCGGGGAAGGGCGGTCAGGACGTCGAGGGGATCCCGATCTACGAGAAGGTCGCCGAGGCGGTGTCCGAGCAGGGCGCCAACACCTCGATGATCTTCGTCCCGGCGCGGTTCGCGGCCCCCGCGATCAGCGAGGCGATCGAGGCCGGCGCCGACACCGTGATCGCGATCACCGAGGGGATCCCGGTATTCGACATGCTGCGCGTCTACTGGCAGGCCAAGGAGGCCGGGGTCCGGCTGATCGGGCCGAACTGCCCGGGCGTCCTGTCGCCCGGCAAGGCAAACGTCGGGATCATCCCCGCCCAGTTCTTCGATCCCGGGTCGATTGGCGTGGTGTCCAAGTCGGGCACGCTCACCTACCAGATCGGAAACGAGCTCAAGCAGGCCGGCGCCGGCAACTCCTCGATCGTCGGGATCGGAGGCGACCCGATCGTCGGGACCGACTTCATCGAGGTCCTGGCGCTGTTCGAGGAGGACCCCGAGACCGAGCTCATCGTGATGGTCGGCGCGATCGGCGGCGACGCCGAGGAGCGCGCCGCGGACTTCATCGCCGAGCAGATAACCAAGCCCGTGGTCGCCTACATCGCCGGTTTCACCGCCCCTCCGGGCAAGCAGATGGGCCACGCCGGCGCGATCATCTCCGGCTCCTCCGGTACCGCCGAGGCCAAGAAGGACGCGCTCGAGGCCCGTGGCGTCAAGGTCGGCCGCTCGCCGACCGAAGCGGCCCAGCTGGCCGTGTCGACCCTGGGCACCGCGGCGTAGGGCCGGAGCCGCCGCCGGCCGCGAGCGGCCCTGGAGAAGGGCAGGTGGGAAGTCCGCTCCGAGCGTGGGACCAAGAACCCCGGCCCGCGAAGCACCCCGGCCCGCGACGCCCCCTGACGCCCCGACCCCCGACGCCCCCCGGCTCGCGGCGCCCCCCGGCTCCCCTACCGCATCACTCGAGAAGGCGAAGGAGGGCCCGCGCGACCTCCTCGGGTTCGTCGGTGAGGCGCCGATAGGTGAGCCGCACGACCCGGTAGCCGGCGAGCTGAAGCGTCGCGTCCCGCGCGCGGTCGCGTTCGAAGGCGGCCCGCGTACGGTGAAACTCGTAGCCGTCGAGCTCGACAGCGAGTCGGGGGCCGGGCCACTGGGCGTCCACCTCGAGCCCTTCGACGGTGCCATTTACGCTCGGGGGCGGGAGAGCGAATCGGTCGCAGAAGTCGAGGAAGCGCCGCTCCAGCTCCGAGCGCGTCTCGGGCGCCGGACGAAGACTCCGCAGCAGGGCCAGGGTGGGCCGAAGCCCCCTCCGGCCGCGTGCTCGCTCGCAGGCGCGGCGAATCTCGGCCAGATCGAGCAGGCGCAGACGCTCGGTCGTCTCGAAGGCGCGGCGAAGGCCGTCGGGGCGGATGACCTCGGCGAGGTCGAGCAGCGTGCGCGCGACCGTGGTCACCGGAACGCCGTCGCGAGCGGCGATGTCCCGGCGATCAAGACGGCGGACTCGATGGATCTTGATCCCGGGGCGCGCGCTCCCCGCCCGTCGCGGCACTGTGACGTCGATCGCGCCGGCCCCCGGCGGGGTGATGGCCCAGAGCGCCGCGGCGCTTCGATGGCTGAGCACGGCCCCCCGGCCGCAGGCGAGCACCGCAGCCATCCATCGTCCTCGGTTCGTCAACGCCCGATGCCCGAGTGCATAGACCTCGCGGTGGAGCCGATCGAGCGCCCCCGAATCGACGGTGCTGGATCGCCCCCGCCCCGAGGCCCGCGGCGACGAGCTGGCGGCGGGCGATCACACCGTGCTGGCGGTTGGCGATCGCGCGGATCGCCAGTCCGCGCCGACCTGGGTCGTCTGATGGATGCATGGCATTGATCAATCGACCCACCCCGTCACGGAGCCGATTCTGAGGCTCCGAGCGCCGCCGGTGGCGCACGGAGCGTGTCGCGATTGTGTCCGGATCGCGCTGCCTATACTCGGCTCGCGATGGCCGCCGAGACGATCAGCTTCGCTCGCGGCGCTCCGAGCGCCGACATCCTCCCGGTCGAGCGGGTCCGCGAGGCGGCGCAGCGCGCCCTCGCCGAGGACTGGAAGCGCGCCCTCTCCTACGGAACCGGGGTCGGCCACACCGGCCTTCGGGACTGGATCGCTGAGCGCCACGGGCTGAGCGGCGACTCGGTCATGGTCGCCAACGGGTCGCTCGAGGCCGGCGCGATGCTGTTCGGGCACCTGGCCGGCGGGGGGGAGAGGGTGGTCGTCGAGCAGCCCTCCTACGACCGCACTCTGCTGCTCCTCGAGCGCCAGGGCGCCGACCGGGTCGGCGTGGCACTCGAGAGCGACGGGATCGACGTCGCCGAGCTCGAGAGGGTGATCCGCGAGGCGCCCGTCGAGCTCGTCCACGTGATCCCCAACTTCCACAACCCGGCCGGCTGCACCCTCTCGGCGGCGAAGCGCGAGCGCTTGGTCGAGCTCGCGGCGGAGCACGACTTCTGGATCTTCGAGGACGACCCCTACCGCGAGCTCTACTTCGAGCAGGCGCCTCCGCCGACCATGCTGTCGCTGGACGGCGCGGGCCGCGTGGTCCACTCGTCGTCGTTCTCGAAGACGGTCAGCCCGGGCGTGCGGGTGGGCTATCTCGCCGGGCCGGAGGACCTGATCGCGACGGTTGCGAAGCGGGCAAACGAGCTCTACATCTCGCCGAACATGCTCGCCGAGGCGGTGGTCTACGAGCTCTGTCGCTCCGGCGGGCTGGACGAGAACATCGCCTTCGTGAGAGGCGCGCTGCGAGACCGCCGCGACGCGCTGATCGCCGCGTTGGACGAGCACCTGCCCGAGGCCGAGTTCGTGGTCCCGGGAGGCGGCTACTTCCTGTGGCTGACTCTCGCCGAGGATGTCGACGCCGCCGAGCTGGCGGCGGCGGCTCCCGAGGAGGGCGTCGCCTTCGTGGCGGGGCCCGACTTCATGCTCGAGGGCGGGCGATCCAGCCTGCGGCTCTCGTTTGCCAGCGTGCCCGTCGACCAGATCCCGGAGGGCGTCGCGCGGATCTCGCGCGCCTTGGAGCGGATCCGGGCGGCCAGCCCCGCCTGATCGGGCCGCGATCGGTTGGCAGGGCGATCGGTCGGCGCCGACCCGTCACCAATTGGTTGCGACCTTTTTACCCGCGCGTTACATCGCGCTTATGCCGCCGCCTTAGCCTGATCTCCGAACCGACCATGTCGACCACGACAGGCACAGGAGGTGAGCCAACGATGGCCCCGATCACGATGATTGAAGGAGCTCGGAAGCTGGATCCGGTCAGCGAGCGCAAGGTCGCCGAGCGCCGATTCTCGGCTCTGGCCTCAGCGGTGCGCGAGCACGAGGCGTCGGTTCGCCGCCGCGAGTACGCGATGCGTCCGCAGGACCAGGCCCTCTACCGCCGGCTGCGCCAGATCTGCGGCGTCGCCTGAGCGCCGCGCCCGCCGGCGCTCAGCGCCCGTAGCGGTCGGAGCTCAGCTCGAGCTGCTCGGGCAGCGGAGGACGTGGCGGTGGCGCGGGATCGGCCCGCACCGAGACGGTCTCGGCGACGCTTCGCGAGACGACGTGGCGGCCGTCGGTTGAGCTGAGGACGACCTCGTCATCGTCTGACCCCTCGAGGGTGCCGTCGAGCCCGGGCTGAAGGCCGGCGTCCTTCAGGTAGTGGAGGATCTCCTCGGCCTCGTTCTCGAAGCGCAGAACGTGCACGCTCGCGCCCGACTCGACGTCGGCCAGCAGCGCACCCTCCTCGCGCGTCCCCTCGACCAGCGGGTGTCCGTGGGGGCAGGTGGTGGCGTCGCCGATCGCCGCCAGCATCCGCTCCTCGAGCACCGGCGACATCGCGTGCTCGAGCCGCTCGGCCTCCTCGTGGACCTCGTCCCACGGGATCCCGAGGACATCGGTCAGGAAGCGCTCGATCAGCCGGTGGCGCCGGACGATCGCCTGCGCATGATCGCGCCCCTCGGCGGTGAAGGCCAGTGACTTGTCCGAGAGGCGCTCGACGTATCCGTCACGCTCCAGCCGGCCGATCATCTCGTGGACGGTCGGCGCGGAGAGCTGCATCGCTCGGGCGATGTTGGCCCCGGTGATCGGCAGGCCCGCCTCGTGGAGCCAGAACATGATCTGGAGGTACTCCTCCTCGGCGACTGTGGCCTGCTCAGTGCTCACCCGGCCGACTCTACCGAAGGGGCGCGACCCGCCATCGGGGCGTCAACGCCCCTTCTCGTATAGGTTGGCCGCGCCGTGACCACGGTTCGCGAGGCTTCCTACGAGCTGTTCCGCTCCCAGGGGATGACGACCATGTTCGGCAACCCGGGATCGACCGAGCTGCCGATGCTGGACGCCTTCCCGGACGACTTCAGGTACGTCCTCGGGCTTCAGGAGGCGGTCGTGGTCGGGATGGCCGACGGGTACGCGCAGGCGTCTGGGCGCCCCACCCTGGTCAACCTCCACACGGCGCCCGGGGTCGGCAACGCGATGGGGGCGATCTTCAACGCCCAGGCCAACAAGTCGCCGCTCGTCATCACCGCCGGCCAGCAGGTCCGCGCGATGGTCACCCTCCAGGCGAACCTGACCAACCGCGACGCCACCCGAGTTCCGCATCCGTTCGTCAAATGGAGCCACGAGCCGGCGCGCGCACAGGAGGTCCCCGCCGCGCTGGCCCGCGCCGTCCACACCGCGAGCCTGCCGCCGCGCGGTCCCGTCTTCGTGTCGATCCCGATGGATGACTGGGCCGTCGAGGTTGACCCCGGGGACGCCGCCCAGGCGATCAAGCGCACGGTCAGCGGCCGCTCCGCCGCCGCCCCGGAGGCCGTCGCATCGCTTGCCCAACGGCTCGCCGCCGCCGCCACCCCGGTCCTCGTCGTCGGCCCGGACGTCGATGCCAGCGGGGCCTGGGACGCGGCCGTCGCGCTCGCCGAGCGGCAGCGCCTTCCGGTCTGGGCGACTCCCGCCCCGGGCGGGGGCCGGATCGGCTTCCCCGAGGGTCATCCGAACTTTCGCGGCACGCTGCCGCCGGCGATCGGGCCGCTCGGCGAGACCCTCGAGGGCCACGACCTGGTGCTGGTCGTCGGCAGCTCGGTCTTCCCCTACTACCCGTACATCCCCGGCCCGCTGCTCGCCGACGGCACCTCCCTCGTGCAGATCACGAACGACCCCGACGAGGCGGCGCGGGCGCCGATGGGCGACGCGCTGGTCGGCGACGTGGCCCTCGCTCTGCAGGAGCTGGTCGCGCTGGTCGGCGAGTCCGATCGCCACGCGCCCGATCCGCGGCCGGATCCGCCGGCGCCCACAGAGCAGGAGCCGATGAGCGGCTCGCAGGCCATGGCCGCGCTGGCCAGCGTCTGGCCGGCCGGCGGGATCGCCGTGGCCGAGGCGCCTTCGAGCTCATCCGCGCTGCGCAACCAGCTCCGGCTGTCGGAGCCCGGGAGCTACTACCAGAGCGCCAGCGGCGGCCTGGGGTTCGCGATCTCCGCCGCGGTGGGCGTCCAGCTGGCCGAGCCGGAGCGTCCCGTGATCTGCGTGGTGGGGGAGGGCTCGGCCCAGTACGGCATCACGGCGCTGTGGACCGCTGCCGCGTACAAGGTGCCGGTGACCTTCCT
>JBOGZB010000161.1:0-6095 GCA_050697175.1 Solirubrobacterales bacterium
GTGGAACACGATCTCGATCTCCGGGTACCACATCCGCGAGAAGGGGGGTTCTGCCGTACAGGAGGTGGCGTTCACGCTTTCCAACGCGATCGCCTACGTCGAGGCCGCACTCGACCGGGGCCTCGAGGTGGACGAGTTCGCGCCGCGGGTGGCCTTCTTCTTCAACTGCCACAACAACGTCTTCCAGGAGATCGCCAAGTTCCGGGCGGTCCGCCGGATGTGGGCGAAGATCATGCGGGACCGGTTCGGGACCACGAGCGAGCGCTCGCAGATGATCCGGTTCCACACCCAGACCGGAGGGGTGACCCTTCAGGCGCAGCAGCCCGAGGTGAACATCATCCGTGTCGCCCTCCAGGGATTCGCCGCGGTGACGGGCGGGACCCAGTCGCTGCACACGAACGGGTTCGATGAGGCGCTGGCGCTGCCCACCGAGCGGTCGGCGCGAATCGCGCTCCGCACCCAGCAGGTGCTGGCCCACGAGTCGGGCGCCGCCGACACCGCCGACCCGTTCGCGGGGTCCTACTTCATCGAGTCGCTGACCGACGAGATCGAGGAGCGCTCCTGGGGGCTGATCGAGAAGGTCTCCGAGCTCGGCGGCTCGGTCGAGGCGCTCGAGTTCATCCAGCGCGAGATCGAGGAGTCGGCGGCCTCCTACCACGAGCGCTACCGCACCGGCCAGGACGTCATCGTCGGTGTCAACAAGTACGTCACCGAGGAGGTCGACGAGGTCGAGATCCTGAAGATCGATCCCGAGACCGAGCGCCGGCAGGTCGAGCGGCTGGCCGCCTTCAAGGAGGCCCGCGATCCCGAGGCGGTCGCCGGCGGCCTGCAGGGCGTTCGCGAAGTCGCCGGCGGTGAGGGCAACCTGCTCGAGCCGATCAAGGACGCGCTCCGCCACGGCGCCTCGATCGGCGAGGTCTGCGGCGCGATGCGCGAGGTCTTCGGCGAGTACAAGGGCGGGGCGTTCTTCTAGCGGCGCAGCTGGCGCCCCTCTCGAGCGCTAGCCGGGCTGCTGGACGATCACCACCTGGCCGGGATCCGGCGCCGGAACTCGGGTTGGCTGCTTCGAGCGGTAGACCTTGAAGGTGACCCGGGGGGTCGAGCCGGAGCCGACCAGGCGGAACCGACGTGCCCACCGAGCCGGATGATCCCCAGAGAGCGAGTACTTGATCGGGGGCCCTGATCCCCCGAGTCCCTCGCCCCCGCAGACGGCGCCCCAGAAGCACGGCCCGATCCCGTAATCGGGTACCTGCCGCAGCGAGATCAGGACGAGGTTTCGAGTCACGATGCGCTCGTCCCTGCTCGCAAGGTGGGCGTTCGGCAGGTAGACCGACAGGCCGACGCTCACGTAGTAGCCCGGCCCGACCATCACCCGCTTCGCCGCCGTCGGGCCGAGCGCCGTCGCCACCGTGTCCCAGTTGACGCGCCGCGCGGCAGGGGTGGCAGCGTTCCAGGTGCTCAGCGCGATGCCTGCCACCGCGAGGGCGACGACGGCGGCGATCCCGAGACGGCCGATCGACGGTACAGCGAGCGCGATCGCCATCGCGATGGCGAATGGAAGCCAGAGCTCGAGCACGTAGCGGGTGATCACGTAGTCGGCGCCGAGAAACGCCGGCACCACCGCGAGCAGGAATCCGGCGAGGGCGACACTGCCCGCGAGCAGGAAGGAGTCGCGGGTCAGCAAGTCGGCACGGCGGAGCGCATAGACGACGGCGGCGGCGAGCGCGACACCGACCACGACCGGCAGGACCCGCCACGGCACGCTGAGACCGACCACGAAGTGCTGGGGGATCGAGACGACGCGGTCGACGCGGTCGAGCTGGCGGATCACGTTCGCGACCTTGTCCTGCTGCTGGTTGACCCCGGCGAGCAGGAGGACAGTCATCCCCACGGCTCCCATCGCCGCTGAGGCGATCAGGGTCCTGACCCTCGGACCGCGGAGCAGGAGCCAGACCGCCTCGGGGACGATCAGGACGACGGCGAAGTAGTGGGTGGTGAATGCGAGAACGGAGGAGATCGCCCATCCCCACAGCCATCCCGGCTCGTCGCGCTCCAGCGCGTAGGCGAAGAACGTGAAGGAGAGCGCCGCGAGGAAGACGAGCAGCGCGTAGGTCCGGACCTCCTGCGAGTACCAGATCATCAGCGGGCTGGTGGCGGTCAGGACCGCCGCGAACAGCCCCGCACGCCGCGAGGCAAGCTCACGCGCCGCCGCGAATGCGACCGGGACCGTCGCCGTGCCCAGCAGAGCGGACATCGAGCGGATCGCGATCTCACCGTCGCCGAAGAGCTTCCGCCACCCCCAGAGCCCGAGCAGGTAGAGCGGCGGACCGCCCTCGGCGTGGTTGACCGAGTCGAGGACGGCGCTGAGGCTGCCGTGGGTCTCGGTCAGCGAGGTGTATTCGTCGAGCCAGTACGAGGGAACTCCGAGGGTCGCGAACCGAAGCACGGCCGCGAGCGCCACGATCAGCGCCAGAGCGTGGTCGGACGCGAGCCGTCGCACGGCCTCCACCGGCGAGCCGCGAGTGCTCATACCGACCTGGCCTTCTGCCGGGGTCGCCATCGAATCCTCAGCCGGCGCCCTGGACGACGATGTTCCGCTGGCCCGAGCCGGCGGCGGGCAGCGCTGTCGGGCGCGGGGCTCGGTAAACGCGGTAGGTGGCGCGCGCCGTGGCGCCCTGGCGAACGAGCCGGAAATCCGGGGGCGGCCCGAACGGCGGGCCGGATCCGCCGAACGCGTTCCCACCGCAGTCGGCCCCCCAGAAGCACGGGCCGATCCCGTAATTTCGAACCGGTCGAAGCGACACGAGGACGAGCTCCGAGGCGGTCGGGCTCTCGCCCGGCTTGGCGACGTGGGCGTCGTTGAGGTAGAGGGACAGCGGCACCCCTTCGTAGATGCCCGGCGTGGCGATCACCCGCTCCCCGCTCGGCGGCCCGATCGCCCGGGCCACGGCATCCCAGCCGATCCGCCGCGCGGCCGGGGTGGTCGCGTTCCAGACGCTGAGGCCGAGCCCGAGCGCGCAGAGCGCCACCGCGACCCCAGGCCCGAAGCCCCTCGCCCCCGGCGCAGCGAGGGCGACGGCCACCGCGACGCCGAACGGGAGCCAGAGCTCGAGCAGGTTGCGGGTGATCACGAAGTCGCTGCCGAACAGGACGGCGAGCAGGACCAGGGCGGCTCCCGCCAGGCCGACTCCGCCGGCGAGCCAGAACGGGCGCCGCGACCCGGAGTCCGACCGGACCAGCGCGACGACGACCGCCACGACCACCAGGAAGGCGACTAGAGGGCCGAGCATCTTCCACGGCACGCTGAGACCGACCACGAAATGCTGCGGAACGGCGAGGATCCGATTGGACTGGGGAAGGAAGCCGATCCAACCGCCTCGGCCCTGCTGGTCGGACCACAGCGGGAGGAGGGCGAGGCCAACCGCCGCGACCGCGGCCAGGGCGAGCATCGCCCTGCCGCGAGCTGCCCGGAACCGAAACACGAGCCAGGCGGCCTCGGGAACGATCAGCGCCACCGCGAAGTAGTGGGTGGCCAGCATCGCCGCGCAGGCGAGGGCCCAGGCGACGAGCCAGCGGGGCTCGTGGCGCTTCAGCGCGTAAACGAAGAACATGAACGAGAGGGCCGCCCAGAAGACCAGCAGTGGGTAGGGGCGCACCTCCTGCGAGTACCAGATCAACAGCGGGCTGGTCGCCGCGAGCGCCGCCGCCACGACCGCCGCCCGCCTCGAGGCCAGCTCGCGCGCGGCCGCATAGACGACGGGGACGGTGGCGGTGCCGATCAGGGCCGAGAACGACCGGACCGCGATGTCGCCTCCCCCGACCACCTTCTGCCAGCCCCAAAGGACGATGAAGTAGAGCGGCGGGCTGCCCTCGACCGCGTGCACGCCATGGAACATCGCGCCGAGGCTGCCGTGGGTCTCGGTCACGGTGACCGCCTCGTCGTACCAAAGCGACTGCGGCCCGAGGGTCGCGAACCTGATCAGCGCCGCCAGCCCCACCACCAACGCGAGGGCGTGAGACGAAGCGAAGTCGAGCACCGCCGAACGAGGCGTGACGCGCACCCGGCTTCCCGCCAACCGTTGTTCAGGAGTCGCCATCTGCGAGGCAGCAGTATCCCGCCTGGCCGAGCCCCGGATCGCGACCCATCTGCAATCGTGGCCGCGTGGATGAGACCGAGCTGAGCCCGGCGACGCTCGTGGAGGCGCGGGGGGCGACCCTCCTCGAAGCGCTGGAGCGCCATCTGTCCGGCTCGCGCGACCACGCCGACGGGACCGCCTCGTATGCGTTCGCGGCGGCGGCGGGACTCGGGATCGGGCGCGCCCACGCCGAGGCGGTGCGGGCGACGGCGCGGCTTCACGAGGTCGGGAAGGTCTACCTGCCGCCGGCCCTGCTGACCAAGGATCGTTCGGCGCTCAGTCCACAGGAGGCGGCGCTCGTGGACTCGCACTGGGCGTACGGCGCCGCGCTTGCGCGGGGCGCCGGCGTGCCGGACGCCCCATGCGAGTGGATCGGGGCATGCGGGCAGCCCTTCGACGGCGGCGGGGTCGGCCTGGCCGGAGGGCTCCCGCTCGAGGCGCGGATCGTGAGGGTCGCCTGTGAGTGCGACGCGCTGATCGCATCGGGCCCGGCGGGGCAGCCCGCGCACCGGGCGGCGATCGCCGGGCTGCGCGCCTCGGCGGGCGTCGAGCTCGACCCCGCCGTGGTCGAGAGCCTCGCCGAGATCCTCGAGCGCGCCGCATAGAATCGTCGGCCCGTGCGCCAGAAGTTCCCCGAGACTCACGAGGACAAGCTCGCCCAGCTGAGGGAGCTTCGCGACCAGGCGATCCATTCGGCGTCCGACGAGGCGGTCGAAAAGCAGCATGAGAAGGGCAAGCTGACCGCCCGGGAGCGGATCGACAAGCTGCTCGACCCGGGATCCTTCGAGGAGCTCGACACATTCGTTCGCCACAGGACCTACGACTTCGAGATGCAGAAGCGGCGCCCCTGGGGCGATGCCGTGGTGACCGGGTGGGGGACGATCGACGGGCGCCCGGTCGCGGTCTTCTCGCAGGACTTCACCGTGTTCGGGGGCTCACTCGGCGAGGTGATGGCGGAGAAGATGTGCAAGGTCATGGACCTCGCCGCGAAGATCGGCGCGCCGGTGATCGGGATCAACGACTCGGGCGGGGCGCGGATCCAGGAGGGGGTGGTTTCACTCGGCGCCTACGGCGACGTATTCGTGCGAAACGTGCAGTGCTCGGGCGTGATCCCGCAGATCAGCCTGATCATGGGGCCGTGCGCCGGCGGGGCCGTCTACTCCCCCGCGATGACCGACTTCATCTTCATGGTCAAGGAGACCTCGCACATGTTCATCACCGGCCCGGAAGTGATCAAGACGGTGACCGGCGAGGAGGTCGAGTTCGAGGAGCTGGGCGGGGCGATGAGCCACAACTCGAAGTCGGGCGTCGCCCACTTCGCCGCCGAGGACGAGGAGAGTTGCCTCGAGGACGTCCGCTACCTGCTCGGCTTCCTGCCCTCCAACAACCTCGAGGCGCCGCCCCGCTTCGCCCCCGCGGACGACCCCGAGCGCGAAGACGCCGAGCTCGACACGATCGTCCCCGACGACCCCTCGAAGCCCTACGACATGCGCGGGGTGATCTCCCGCATCGTCGACGACGAGGAGTTCTTCGAGGTCCACGAGCACTTCGCCCGCAACATCGTCTGCGGCTTCTCGCGGCTCGACGGCTTCCCGATCGGCGTGGTCGGCAACCAGCCCGCCCACCTGGCCGGGGTGCTCGACATCGAGGCCTCCGAGAAGGCCGCCCGCTTCGTCCGCACCTGCGATGCCTACAACGTCCCGATCGTCACCTTCACCGACGTCCCCGGCTTCCTGCCCGGCACCGACCAGGAGTGGAACGGGATCATCCGCCACGGCGCCAAGCTGCTCTACGCCTTCACCGAGGCGACCGTGCCGAAGCTGACCGTCGTCACCCGCAAGGCCTACGGCGGGGCGTACGACGTGATGGGCTCCAAGCACCTGGGCGCGGACCTGAACATCGCGTGGCCGACCGCCCAGATCGCGGTGACCGGGGCGCAGGGCGCGGTGAGCATCCTGT
>JBOGZB010000162.1:0-2594 GCA_050697175.1 Solirubrobacterales bacterium
GTGGTGAGTGCCTCGACGAACGGTTCCAGCTTTCCTTCCATTACCTGATCCAATTGATGCAGCGTGAAGCCGATGCGGTGATCCGTCACGCGGTTCTGCGGGAAGTTGTAGGTGCGAATCTTCTCCGAGCGCTCGCCCGAGCCCACCTGAGAGCGACGCTCGGAGGCGATCTCGGCGCGCTGCGCGGCCAGTTCGTGCTCATACAGACGGGCGCGCAGGACGCGCATCGCGCGCTCTCGGTTCTGGAGCTGGGACTTCTCGTCCTGCATCGAGACCATGATCCCGGTCGGCTTGTGGGTGATCCGGACCGCCGAGTCGGTCGTGTTGACGGACTGGCCGCCCGGCCCCGAGGAGCGATAGACGTCGACCTGGAGGTCATTCGGATCGACCTCGACCTCGACCTCCTCGACCTCGGGGAGCACCGCCACGGTCGCCGTGGAGGTATGCCGCCGACCCTGCGACTCGGTCTTCGGCACCCGCTGGACCCGGTGGGTCCCGCCCTCGAACTTGAACACCGAGTAGGCGCCCTCGCCCTTGATCGCGAAGGTGACCTCCTTGAAGCCCCCCACCTCGGCCGGGGACTGCGACAGGACCTCGGTCGAGTATCCGCGCTGCTCGGCGTAGCGGGTCAGCATCTTGAACAGGTCGCCCGCGAACAGCGCCGCCTCGTCGCCGCCCGTCCCGGCCCGGATCTCGACCAGGACGTTCTTGGTGTCGTTCGGGTCGCGCTCGACCATCGCCATCCGGATCTGCTCGGCGAGCTCCTCGAGGCGGCCGGGAGCGTCGGCCACCAGCGTCCGGAACTCCGGATCGTCACCGTCCTCGGCGAGGAGCTCGCGGGCTCCCTCGAGGTCGTCCTTGAGCTCGGCGTACTGGCGAGCCAGCCGGTAGCCCGGCTCGAGGTCGCGGTACTCGCGGCCGACCTCGGCGTAGCGCTCGCGGTCGGCGATCACCTCGGGATCGGACATCTGACGCTCGAGCTCGGCGAACCGGCCCTCGACCTGCGTTATCAGCTCGTCAATCACACCGCTAGTGTGACGCGCGCGGTCTGGGGCTGGGTAGGGGGCGATCACGTGGGGCGAGCGTCCCTCTCGAGACCCGTCGCGAATCGCCGACATCGCGACGCATCGTCGCTCCGCACGCGTGGTCTGGGGCTGGGTGGGGGAATTCGCGTTGTCGGTCGTTCGCGATGGTCGTGGCGACGGGCTGGTGGGGGAATTCGCGTTGTCGGTCGTTCGCGATGGTCGTGGCGAGGGGCTGGGTGGGGGAAGAAAGGTCTCCGCCGGCAACGGCGCGGGAAAGGGATGGGAACGGACCGCCGCGCCGACTGTGTGATCCACCGGAATATGTCCGGTCGATCGCTCACTCGACCCGCCGCGGCGCAACGGGCGCGACGGGGAGTGGCGTGTTCCGCCGGCTTAGTTGTTCCTACGCGACGATCTCGATCGGCTCGGCGCCGGAGTCCTCGCCGGGCGTCTCGACGGCGAGGACCGCCTCGAGCGATGCGATCGCGACTGCGAGCTGCTCGTGGTCGGGCTCGCGGGTGGTCAGGTTCTGGAGCATCAGCCCGGGCCACATGACGCCTCGGACCCAGCGCTTTCGGCGGTTTCGACCGGCCCACTTGATCACCTCGTAGGAGAGCCCGGCGATCAGCGGGATGCCGAGGATCCTCGAGGCCACGAGCCAGTACCAGGCGGGCAGGCCGAGCGGCGCGAAGACGAAGATCGCGACCACCATCACGACGAGCAGGAAGCTCGTCCCGCAGCGTGGATGAAGCCGTGAGTAGCCGGCGGCGCGCTCCGGCGTGAGGCGATCGCCCGCCTCATAGCAGGAGATCGTCTTGTGCTCGGCGCCGTGATACTCGAACACCCGACGCAGGTCGCGCAACCGGCTGATCACCGCCAGGTAGCCGATGAAGATCGCCGTGCGCAGGATCCCCTCGACGAGCCAGAACAGGATCGAGGAGCCGAGCTGGTCCTTGATCAGGCTGGTCGCGCCGACCGGCACGACGAAGAAGAGGCCGACCGCGAGGACGAGGGAGAGAGCGATCGTCACCCCCCACGTGAAGCCACCGATCGGCTCGGGCTCCTCGCCGTCCTCGGGCTCGATCTGCGCGTTGGCCGAGATCGCCAGGGCGCGAAAGCCGATCCGAAGCGACTCGGCGAGGGCGACCACCCCGCGAATGACGGGGAGGCGCAGGAGGCGGTGACGCTTGGCCCACGAGACGAGCGGCTCCGAGCTGACCTCGATCTCGCCGTCGGGCTTTCGAACCGCCACCGCCCAGGTGGAGACGCCGCGCATCATCACGCCCTCGAGAACCGCCTGGCCCCCGACCGGCGCGTCGCGGCTCGCCACGGGCAGCCCGTCGGGCATCCGCGACTCGGCGAGCCGGGGCCGTTCCTCGCCCGCCGGGGCGCCATCCGGGGCGACGACCTCGGGCGCGGGGACGTCCGCGGCGACGCTTGCCCGAGCGGGCGGAGTCGCCATCAACCCCGGCATTTGCGGCCCACGCCCGCGCGGCTCGCTAGCTTCGGCTGCGGGCGGCCCGGCGCTTGAACCGCTCGACTCGGCCGCCGGTGTCCACCAGCTTCTGC
>JBOGZB010000163.1:0-8369 GCA_050697175.1 Solirubrobacterales bacterium
CGATGGCCGGTACTCGAGGATGTCGGGCAAGGGGACCCTGTTCGGCGCCTTCCTCGACTCGACCCTGGACCGGATGGAGGAGGGCATCGTGCTCACCGCGGTCGCCTGGTACTTCGCCGACAGCGGCGACGCCGTGGCGGCCGCGGCCTGCGTGATCGCGGTGCTGGGATCGCTGATGGTCTCCTATACGCGGGCACGCGCCGAGGCGCTCGGCGTCGAGTGCAAGGTCGGGATCGCGACCAGGCCCGTGAGGGTCACCCTTTTGTCGATCGGACTGGTGTTCGCGAAGGGGGCCGGGGTGTTCGACATTGAGCTGCTGGCCCCGTCCATCTACGCTATGGCGGCGCTCACGGCGGTCACCGTCGGCCAGCGAGTCTGGCATGTGCGCCAAGGGCTCGAGGCCGAGGACGCGTGAGGCCACCCGTCCCGTCCAGGGCGCGTGTAACCCGGGCCGGGCTTCGGCGTATTAGCAGGCTCGGGCCCCGCCGCGAGGAGGACTTCCACCATGAGCACCGAGAACGGATCCACACGTAACGGCGCCGCCGCCGCCAACGGCCATCTTGTCGACGACGGCAAGGTCCGTGTCGCGATCGTCGGAGTCGGCAACTGCGCCAACTCCCTGATCCAGGGCGTCACCTACTATAAGGACGCGGATCCCGCCGAGCAGGTCCCGGGTCTGATGCACGTCGACCTGGGCGGCTATCACGTTCGAGACATCGAGTTCGTGGCCGCATTCGACGTCGACTCCGAGAAGGTCGGCAAGGACCTCTCGGAGGCGATCTGGTCGGGCCAGAACGACACGATCAAGTTCGCCGACGTCCCCGAGCTCGGGGTCGAGGTGCATCGGGGGATGACTCACGACGGGCTCGGCAAGTACTTGAAGGAGAAGATCACCAAGGCTCCGGGACCGACCGACGATGTGGTCGGGATCCTCAAGGAGGCCAAGGCCGACGTGCTGGTCTGCTACCTGCCGGTCGGGTCCGAGCAGGCGACCAAGTGGTACGTCGAGCAGGCGCTCGCGGCCGGCGTCGGATTCGTCAACTGCCTGCCGGTGTTCATCGCCCGCGAGGACTACTGGAGTGGGCGCTTCAGCGAGGCGGGCCTGCCGATCATCGGCGACGACATCAAGTCGCAGGTGGGCGCGACGATCGTCCACAGGCAGCTGGCGCGTCTGTTCCACGACCGCGGTGTGCGCCTGGAGCGCACCTCGCAGCTCAACGTGGGCGGCAACATGGACTTCTACAACATGCTCGAGCGCGAGCGGCTCGCCTCGAAGAAGGAGTCGAAGACGAACGCGGTCACCTCGATCATGGGCCACGAGTTGGCCGACGAGAATGTGCACGTCGGCCCCTCCGACTACGTGCCCTGGCTGACCGATCGCAAGTGGGCCCACATCAGGCTCGAGGGGCGCGCGTTCGGTGACGTGCCGCTGAACGCCGAGCTGAAGCTCGAGGTCTGGGACTCACCCAACTCGGCCGGGATCGTGATCGACGCGGCCCGGATCGTCAAGCTGGCGCTGAACGACGGGGTCGCCGGGGAGCTCGACGGCCCGTCCAGCTACCTGATGAAGTCGCCGCACACGCAGAGGCCCGACGACGAGGCGCGCGAGCTGACCGAGGAGTTCATCCGCGCGCACGCCCGAAAGCCGGCGGGCCGGCGGGCCGGCGAGCTCAAGACCGAGGTCTAGCCGCCGCGCGCGGCGGCCGACCGCGGTGACTTCGAAGCGCGGCCAACAGCTCTCGATCGCCCAGGTGACCCCGCACCCGTGGGGCTCGCCCCACGAGGTGAACGAGTTCGTCGAGCGCGTCTCGGCCGGGCTGGCCGCGCGGGGCCACCGCGTCGTCGTCGCGGCGCCCGCGGGATCGCGCGCCGAGGTGCGCGAATCGCGCCGCATGATCCGCGCCGCGCGCGAGCGGCCCGGCGCCCTGTTCGACTCCTCGTGGAAGGGGACCCGCGCCGGAGGGGACTCTGGGCCGGCGGTGCTGGCGGTGGGGTCGGGCCTGACGATGCCGCACGGCCCTCGTCCCCGCGCCGCGCCCGTCCCGCTCGATCTCAGCCGGACGCTCGACGACCTGCTCGGCGGCATCGGGTTCGACCTGGTGCACGTGCACGATCCGTTCGCGCCCAGCGCCTCATCGGTCGCGCTTCGACACTCCCGGTCGCTCAACGTCGCCAGCTTCCACGAGCCGAACGAGCGGGTCCTCTCCACCCAGGTGGCCCGGCCGCTGGTCGAGATCTTCTTCGGCCGGCTCGACGCCCGCACGGCGAGCTCACGGGCGACCTCGGGGCTGATGGAGCGCTTCTTCCCCGGCAGCTACGAGTTGGTTGCGCCCGGCGCCGCCCCCGGTGGGCCCGGGGACTGGCCGGCCGGAGCCGACCCCGACGGCTCGCAGGACGAGCGACCGGTGAGGATCGCCTTCTGCCTCGACGAGGAGCGGGGCGCCCTTCGAATCTTCCTGCGCGCGCTGCGCCGACTCCCCCTGGATCTCGACTGGGAGGCCGCGATCTGGCGGCGCGACGCCGGCGAGGTGAGGATCTCCAGGCGGCTCCGGGGCCGGGTGCGCGTCCTCGGACCCCGAGAGGCCTCGCCCGAGGACCTGATCGCGGCCGCCGACGTCGTCTGCGTCGCCTCCGGCGGCCCGCAGCCGGCTCCGGGCCTGGTCCGTGTCGGCCTCGCGTCGGGAACGGTGCCGGTCGCCTCGCGGCTGCCGCTCTACGAGGAGCTGACCGCCGACGGGCAGCGGGGGCTCCTGTTCCCGCCCGGCGACGCGGTCACCCTCGCGGGCCAGCTCGAGCGCCTGATCGGCGAGCCGCGCCTTCGCAGGGAGCTGGCCCGGGCCGGCCGCGACTCGGTCCGCGACTGGGATTCGACCATCGACCAGGTGGAGGAGATCTACGAGCGCCTTTGCGCCCGGCGCCACGATCCGGACGGCGACCGACAGATCCGCCGCCGGCTCTCGTCGCGGCCCGGCATCCACGTCGACCTCCACATGCACACCGACCACTCGCCGGACTGCGCGACCCCGGTGGAGGTCCTGCTCGCGACCGCTCGCGACCGCGGCCTCGGCGCGATTGCGATCACCGACCACAACGAGATCTCGGGGGCCCTCGCCGCCCGCGAGGTCGCCGAGCAGATGGGCGGGATCAAGGTGATCGTCGCCGAGGAGGTGAAGACCGCGAACCAGGGTGAGGTGATCGGCCTCTTCCTCTCGGAGAAGATCCCGAAGGGCCTGACGATGGAGAATACGATCGCCGAGATCCGCCGCCAGGGTGGGCTCGTGTACGTGCCCCATCCGTTCGACCGCCTCCACTCGGTGCCCGACTACGAGCACCTGCTCGAGATCGTCGAGGAGATCGACATCCTCGAGGTCTTCAACCCGCGCGTCGCGCTGACCGCGTTCAACGAGGAGGCCGAGCGCTTCGCCGCCAAGTACCGGATCGTCCCCGGGGCGGGATCGGACAGCCACGTCGCCCAGGGACTGGGGAGCGTGATGATCCGGGTCCACGACTTCGACGGCCCCGACGAGTTCCTCGAGGCGATGCGCGACGCGGACATCGTCCGCAAGCACAAGAACCTGATCTACGTGCAGGCCCTGAAGCTGCTCCGGACCACCGCGCGGCCCTCGTCGGGTCGCCGCGCCGGCGGGCCGGGGGACGCGCGGCCCGTCAAGGGAGGCCGCCCACGGGCTCGCCGCTCGACCGCCGCGCGGCGGGCAGGCCGGCGCCGCGCGGAAGGCAAGCGCTGATGCACGCTGAAGGAGCGGCGCCCGGGCCGTCAAAGAAGGCGCAGGCCGACCGATCGACGACCGACCCGACCCGGAGCCCGAGCTTGCCGACAACCGACGACGAGATTCAGGAGAAGTACCTCGAGCGGGCGATCCGCGAGCTGAACCAGCTCACCCATCGCCTCCAGGAGTGCTCCCACTGTCCGCGCGGCAACCTGATGCCGGTGCTCGGCTCGGGTCATCCGCAGGCGGACATCATGCTGCTCAAGTACGCCGCGACCGCCGCCGAGATCGAGGAGGGGGTGGCGTTCTACGGGCGCGCGGGCAACGCCCTCCAGAAGAGCTTCAAGCGGCTCAACATCGATCCGCTCGCCGTCTACGGGACGCTCTGTGTCAAGTGCCCGGTCTCGGATCCGAGCCTGGCGGGCGGCGAATGCGTGGAGCGGATCGCCGAGGAGCTCGACATCGTGCAGCCGCGAATCGTGGTGGTGATGGGAGAGCAGGCGCTCGAAGCGCTGAACGAGGTCGGGGTTCCGCTCGGACGAGAGCTCGAGCCGCGGCCCGGCGCGATCCAGCAGCTCACCCCGACGATCGACGCGCTCTACGTGCCCGACATCGACGAGTCGCTCGACTCCGAGGAGTCCAAGCGGGCCTTCTGGGGCGCCCTGCGGGCGCTGGGCGACTGGTACGCGGACCTGCCTCCCTACTGATCTGAGGCCGGCGGGCCCGCGCGGCGCCGAAGGCTAGGCCGGGGCGGCCGCCTCGGCCACCGAGCTCATCCCCTCGAGGGTGGCGCTCGCCAGGCCCCGCACGACGACGACGTCCAGCGCCTCGTAGGCGGTCAGCTCGCCGTCTGTGGAGGCCGCGTCGGCCGAGGCGACGCCCACGGTCCCGGCCGGCTCGCCGAGGCGCGCGAAGTGGTTTCGGTAGCCGTCATGGAGGTCGCGGTAGAAGGATTCCTCCTTGGCCAACCGCTCCGCCGCGCCGTCGCCGACCGCGGTGCGGACATAGCCGAACACCGGGGGCGGCTCGCGGCTGGCCTCGCGCGCCCCGGCGTGGACCTGCTCGCGCGCCGAGCCCGCGAATCTGGGGGTCATCCAGTTGAAGAACGCTCCGTCGAACCCGGCGCCCGCCAGAGCGCACATCTTCGGCCCCATCGCCGCGAGCACCAGTCGCACCCCGCCCAGCGCCTCGCGGAGCTCGGGCAGCGCCTCGCGCATCGTGGTCAGCGGCTTGGGAGAGAAGCCGGCCCCGAGCCCGATCCAGAGGCGCTCGCGGTCGAGGCCGAGCTGATCGATCTTGGCGTTGATCTCGGCCGGCGTGCGACGGTCGAGCGCGATCACGGCGATCCCGAGCTCCAGCCGGTCGCTGCCCTGGGCGAACGCGGCGGCGGTATCGAGACCCTCGGCCGCAGGATGGTCGTTCGACCACATCGACGAGTAGCCGAGCTCCTCGCAGCGAGCGGCCAGTGGGGAGGCGACCGCGAGATCGAGCCCGGCGGCGACCCCGAAGCCGCGCGCCTTGCCGTTCACGCTCGCTCCAGCTGGGCGACGCACTCGACGTGCGGGGTCTGCGGAAACATGTCGACCGGCCTCACGCGGGTCAGCCTATAGCCGGCCTCCGAGAGCTGTGCGGCGTTCGGCGCGAGCGTTGTCGGGTTGCACGAGACGTAGACGATCCGTCGCGCGTCGCATTCGATCACCCGGCGGACCACCTTCTTCGAGAGGCCGGCGCGCGGCGGATCGACGACCGCGACGTCAGGCGAGCCGGCCTGCTCGAGCAGCGGGCGCACCCCGAGCCGAGCGTCGGCGGCGACGAAGCGCGCGTTCTCGATCCGGTTGGCGAGCGCGTTTCGCTTCGCGTCGGCGACGGCTTCGGGCGCGGACTCGACGCCCCATATCTCGGCGGCCTCGGAGGCGAGCGTCAGGCCGATCGTCCCGATCCCGCAGTAGAGGTCAAAGACGCGCTCGCGGCCGGAGAGGCCCGCGAACTCGCCGACGATCGCGCAGAGCCGCTCCGCCATCACGGTGTTGGTCTGAAAGAAGGCGGTGGGGGAGATCGAGAATCGAAGGCCCGCCAGCTTCTCGCGCAGGCGCTCCTCGCCGAGCGCCCCGGTCGCCGCGTCGGCGGGCGCCGGGCCCTTGACCACGGTGTGAAGGTCGACCGGCGGCCTGGCGATGCTGCCGGGCGCGGTGATCAGGCGGGTCTGGACCTGGCCCGTGCGGATTCCCTCCCGCACCACCAGGTTCTTGAGCACGCCGCCGGATCCGCGCGGGTCCTCAGGGGGGATGCCCTCCCTGCGGGCCCATTCGCGGAGCTCGTTTCGCGCCTCGTTGTTTCGCTCCGAGGCGAGATGGCAGTCCTCGACGTCGACCACCTCGGCCCAGCTTCCACGGGGATGGAAGCCGAGCACCAGCTCGCCGTCTCGCATCCCGAACGAGTACTCGAGCTTGTTGCGGTACCTCCACAGCTCCTGGGCGGGCTCGATCGGCTCGCGCTCGAAGCCGTCGAGGCCACCGATCCGGCGAAGCGCGTCGTCGACCTGGCGTGACTTCTCTTCGAGCTGAGCCTCGTAGGCCAGCCCCTGCCATGGGGCACCCGGACATGGTTCGCCGCCATGGCGGCAGCGATCCGGAATGCGGTTCGCTCCAGGCTCGACCAGCTCGAGCGCCCGAGCCTCGCCGAAGGCCCGCTTCGCCTTCTCCATGCGGGCTCGAACGTGGTCGCCCGGGAGGGCTCCCGAGACGAACACAACGTAGCCGTCGGCCCGCGCGACTCCCCGCCCGCCGTGGGCCAGCGACTCGATCTCCAGCAGCAGCTCATCGCCCCGTCGCGGCGGCCGGGCTCGCTCTGTCGTCGGCGCGGCCACGCGCCCTATCGTTGCAGCCTTGCCCTTCGACCTCGATCGCTACCGGGAGCGGGCCGAGCGGTTCTCCGGGGAGCTGAGCCGCGAGTACTACCTTCATATGTCGGGTCGCAAGGCCGAGCTCGAGATCGAGTCGATCTACCGGCGGTTCGCCGATCTGTTCGACAAGGACGCGGTGGCCCGGCTGCGCGACCTGGCCGGCGGTGCCCCCGACGGCGATCCGCGCCGTCGGCTCCGGTACCTGCTCCACTTCGCGATCGACGGGCTGATCGGAATCGAGACGCGCGACGAGTCGGTCGAGCTGGCCGGTCTCGAAGCGTCACTCGAGGTCGACCCCGGGGACGGGCCGGTGCCCTTTCGGGCGATCCAGATCGAGCAGGCCAACGAGCCGGATCCGGAGCGCCGGGCAAGGCTCGAGGAGGCGCGGGGCGCCGTGCTGGTCCAGCACCTCAACCCGCTTCACCACGCGGCGCTCGAGCGCGGTCACGAGATCTGCTCGGGGCTCGGGTGGCCGAGCTACGCGGCCGCCTACGGCGAGCTTCGAGGGATCGATCTTGAGGGGTTGGCAGGCCAGGCGGCGCGTTTTCTGGAAGCCACTCGGAGCGCCTACCCCGAGGTGATGGACCCCGAGCTCGAGCGTGCCGGGGTGGCTCGGCTGGCCGAGCTTCGGCGCTGCGACATGCCGCGCTTCTTTCGCGCGGCCGAACTGGACTCGATGTTCGAGGCCGAGCGCCTGATCGGGTCGTTTCGCGCCACGATGGGATCGCTGGGGATAGACCTGGATCGCCAGCCGAACGTCCATCTCGACACCGAGAAGCGACCGACCAAGTCGCCCCGCGCCTTCTGCTCGGTGCCACGCGTGCCCGACGAGATCCACCTCGTGATCTCACCGCACGGCGGCTGCGACGACTATGGCGCCCTGTTCCACGAGGGCGGGCACGCCGAGCACTACGCTCACACGGACCCGGCTCTCGCCTTCGAGTTCCGGATGCTGGGCGACAATTCGGTGACGGAGTCGTTCGCCTTCCTGCTCGAGCATCTGGTCTCGAAGCCGCTCTGGTTGCGTGAGCGGCTGGGGGTGCAGGATCCGCAGCGGGCGATCGACCAGGCACGAGCGGCCAAGCTGCTGATGCTGCGCCGCTACTCGGCCAAGCTCGCCTACGAGCTGGAGCTCCACGGGGAACCGGGTGCGCTCACCGAGATGCCCGATCGCTACGCGACGCTGCTCGGCGACGCGGTGAGGATCCCGTGGCCGGCCGAGAGCTGGCTCGCGGACGTCGACGACGGGTTCTATGCCGCCTGCTACCTGAGGGCGTGGGCGCTCGAGGCGAGGTGGTGGGGGGCCCTGCAGGAGCAGTTCGGCGAGGCGTGGTTCGACGACCCTCGAGCCGGAGACTGGCTGCGAGAGGTCTGGCGAGAGGGCCAGCGGCTGGACGCGGACGAGCTGCTCGCCGAGCGGTTGGGAGGGGAGCCGCTGGACCTCGCCGCGCTCGCCGGGGGAATCTGAGCCGCCGGCGGCTCCCCACCGCCTGTCCGCGAGCCGCCCGGGCTTACTTGAGCCGGCGCTCGATGTCGGCCAGGACGCTCTTTCGCGCCTTGCCGCGCTTCTCGCGGGTGCGGACCTCGCGGAGCTCCGCCGCGCTGAGATCCCGAAGCCGGGCCTTGACCTGAGCCGCGGTGAGCTGGTCGTAGGCGGTGATCGGCCCGCCCGCCGACACTCCCGCGCGCCGGCGAATGCGGTCGGCTTGGGCGAGTGGGGCGTCGGCCGCGTCGCGGGC
>JBOGZB010000164.1:0-5751 GCA_050697175.1 Solirubrobacterales bacterium
CCTCGAAGCTCAGCCCGTCGACCGCGACGGTCCCCCGGTAGCGCTTTGTCAGCGAGTCGACGGCGATCATCTGTGAGACCGGGATCGTGGTCCGCGCGTTAGGGTAATCACATGGCCCAGGGTCACATGGACCGGCTCAGCGCGGTGGACGTCTCATTCCTCACAAATGAGAGCTCGTCGAGCCACATGCACGTCGGCGCGATCATGATCTTCGAGGGTCCTCCGCCGTCCTACGACGACCTGGTCGAGCACGTCCGCGGCCGTCTCCCGCTGGTGCCGCGGTTTCGCCAGAAGCTGGCCTATCCGCCCGCCCAGACCGGGCGGCCGTTCTGGATCGACGACCCGACCTTCAACGTCGAGTACCACGTTCGCCACTCGGCCCTCCCCTCGCCCGGGTCCGAGGATCAGCTCCGCCGGATGGCCGGGCGCGTCTTCTCCCAGCAGCTCGACCGCACCAAGCCGCTGTGGGAGCTCTGGCTGGTCCAGGGCCTGACGCGCAAGCGCTTCGCGCTGATCACCAAGACGCACCACGCGCTGGTCGACGGCGCGTCGGGGGTCGACATCGCCACGGTGCTGTTCGACTTGAAGCCGGTCCCCGAGCCCCCCGAGCCCGGCAACGACTGGACCGCGAGCCCCGAGCCGTCCTCGGGGACCCTGCTCGCCAAGGGGATCGAGGACGTGCTCAAGGCGCCGGTGCGCGCGGCGCGCAGGCTGGAGGGGGCGATCACCCATCCCGAGGCGGCGGCCCGCCGGGTCGGACAGGCGCTGGAGGGCGTCGGCGAGATCGGCTGGGCGTTCGCGAACCCGGCGCCCGACGTCCCCCTGAACGTCGAGATCGGCTCACACCGGCGCTACCTGTGGGTGCGCAGCGACCTGGCCCATTTCAAGACGATCAAGGACGCGCTCGGGGGCACCGTCAACGATGTGGTTCTGGCGGTCGTCGCGGGCGCGCTCCGCGGCTGGCTGGTTTCGCGAGGCGTGCGGATCGAGGGGCTCGAGCTTCGGGCCCAGGTCCCGGTCAGCATCCGGGCCCAGGACGAGCGCGGCCAGCTCGGAAACAGGCTCGCCGTGATGCGAGCCCCGCTCCCCATCTACATCGAGGACCCGGTTCGCCGCCTGCAGACCGTGACCGCCGCGATGCAGGGCCTCAAGCAGTCCAAGCAGGCGCTGGGCGCCGAGGTGATCTCGCGCTTCAACGACTTCGCGCCCCCCACCCTGCTGGCGCAGGCGGCGCGGATCAACTTCTCGACCCGTCTCTTCAACCTGGTCGTCACGAATGTTCCGGGCCCCCAGGTTCCGCTTTACGTGCTCGGGCGCGAGCTCGAGGACTGCTTCCCGGTCGGCTTCCTCCCGCCCCACCAGGCCCTCTTCGTGGCGATCATGAGCTACAACGGCGGGGTCAACTTCGGGTTGCTCGCCGACTACGACTCGATCGACGATCTGGACCTCCTCTCGGAGGGGATCGAGCGGGCGATCGCCGAGCTCACCGAGGCCGCGGAGGCGGCCACCCGAACGCCCGAGACGAGCGGCGAGCCGGCGACGGCCTGACCGCCGACCGCGGGTGGCTAGCCGCCTGCGGTCTCGGCCAGGTTGCGCGCGATGCCGCCCTGGTAGGGGCCATAGAGGCCGTTCGGGTCGTCGCTGTAGCCGTAGCTGGTCACCGACGCCACGAAGCCGTGGTGGTCGCTCTGGATCACCCAGCCTCCGCCGCTCGAGCCCCCGGTCATGTCACACGAGATGCGGAGCGTCGGCGGCGGGCCGACGCTGTGATCGGAGCCCCGGAGCGGCGACTTGCATCGGAAGAGCTGCTCGCCGTCGAACTCCGGCGGAGGCCGATCGGCCGGATAGCCGTAGGCGCTGTAGACCTGGTCGCGTGGCTGGTTGAAGGCGAGTCGGCGCGCGCCGATCCTGTCCTCGAGGGTCTGGCCGGCGCGTGTGGCGACCGTGGCGGCGCCGAAATCGAAGGCCGAGTCCCCTCCCGAAAACGGTCCGTAGCCCTGCCACTGGCGCGTGGTTGCGAGGCTCGAAGCCGGCCACTCGCCGAACGGCTTTCGGCCGTGCCGGTAGCCGGGCACGAACTCCCAGTCCGTCGCGTACCCGGCGCCGAGCGTCCCGGGGTCGAAGACGCAATGCCCGGCGGTCCAGACGAGGCTGCGGCCCGGCGAGTGGACCGCCGTGCCCGAGCACTCGTAGTCGCCGGCGTCGGGGGCCCCGAGCGTGAAGAAGACCTTGCCGTCGGTCCGGTTCGGATAGCTGCCTGTCTTGAAGACCCGTTCGTGCAGGTCGCGCTGCTTCGTCTTGAGCGAGGACGCCACCGCGGCGACGCCGGGGGTGGCAAGCGGCGAGGGCGGGATCGCCTCGATCGGCTGGGCATCCCGCATCCTGGCCTTGGTCCAGTAGGACCTGACCGCCTGCGGGCTCTGCGACAGTCGCTCGATCGGCGGGGCCGGACTCGCCGAGGCGGCCGACGCCAGGCATAGAACGCCCATCGCCCATGCCCCGATCACGGTCCCGCACCGGATTCCCCGCATGGGCGAACTGTAGAGGCCCCGCGCGAGCCGGCGCGCCGAGTGCGCCGGCTCCGTCCCCGCGGCGAATACCATGAAGGTGGCAAGACTGCGACGAGGTGAGGAATGTCGGTGAGTGACGAGGGCTCTGACAGCGCGCAAACGACCCAGTTCCACTACCACCTGGAGCTGACTCCGCCGCAGCTCAAGATCACGCATACGGCGCTTCGGTCGCTGCTCGACGACTTCGGGCACGACGAGCGCGATGTCCTGCGGATCATCCACGAGGTGCTCGACAAGCTGCCGGACGAGCACGCGATCCGGGCGATCGCGCTGGACCAGGAAGTCGAGCGCCAGCTCGCCGGGAGCGACGGGCCGGCCGACGAGCCCCCTCCGAGCGCCGCCTAGCCTCCCGCCTGGCCCCACCCCCCATCCCCCGGCGGTAGCCTGATTCACGATGAGCCTCTCGGTTCAGGTGGGGCTGCTGCTCGCGCTCGCCACGGCGTTCAGCTCGATCCTCGGGTTCCTCTACAAGCATCGCGGGGCGGTCGCCTCCCCGTCGGTGGAGCTCGGGAGCCCGGTGCGCAGCTCGCTCGCCCTGCTTCGGTCGCGCTGGTACGTGCTCGGCCTCGTGGTCGCCACCGCGTCGTGGGGGCTCCACGTCGGGGCTCTCTCGCTGGCGCCGATCTCGCTCGTGCAGTCGGTGATCGCGGGCGGCCTGGTGCTGCTCACCGTGACCGCCGACCGGCTGTTCGGCCAGCGGGTTACGCGGCGAGAGTGGATCGGGGTCGCGCTCGCGGCCCTCGGACTCGCCTTCCTCGCCGCGACCCTGGGCGACGCCGGGCGCGACGCCCACTCCGACTACGACCCGGGCCGGCTCGCGGCATGGATCGGCGGGCTCTCGGCGCTCGCCCTCGCGGTCGCCGCGAGGAGCGGACGCGACGCGCGCGCGTCCAGCCTCCTGGCGATCTCGGCGGGCCTGTTCTGGGCCGCCTCGGACACCGCGATCAAGGCGCTGAGCCACCATCTCGGGGACAGCGTCGTCTCGATCCTGATCAGCCCGCTCGCCGCCTTCATCGCGCTGGCGTCCTTCGCCGGGCTCGTGGTCTCGGCCCGGAGCCTCCAGATGGGCAGGGCGGTGCCGGTGATCGCGGTCACGAGCGTCGCCGCCAACGTCTTCACGATCGCGGCCGGGCCGATCGTCTTCGGCGAGCCACTTTCCGACACGTCGCTCGGGGTCGCCGTTCGCCTGCTCGCGTTCGGGCTGGTCATCTCGGCCGCTGCGCTCACCCCGGCGCCGACGCGCGCGGCCGACCTGGAGGCCCGCTGAGCGCCGTGGAGGTCCATCTCGTCGACGGCACCTACGAGCTCTTCCGCCACTTCTTCGCGGTCCCATCACGGCACGACGCCGACGGGCAGGAGGTGGGAGCGGTGCGGGGCGTGGTCGGAACCACGCTGACCATGCTCGAGGACGGCGCCACCCATCTTGGGGTGGCCACCGACCATGTGATCGAGTCGTTTCGAAACGACATCTGGCCCGGATACAAGACGGGCGCCGGCGTCGACCCTGAGCTGATGTCGCAGTTCCCGCTCGTGGAGGAGGCGCTCGAGGCGCTCGGGGTGCGCGTCTGGGCGATGGTGGATCAGGAGGCCGACGACGCGCTCGCGGCCGCGGCCGCCGTGGCCGCGGAGGACGGACGGATCGAGCGAGTCCTGGTCTGCACGCCGGACAAGGACCTCGCCCAGTGCGTGCGCGACCCCCGTGTCGTCCAGGTCGATCGACGCAACAGCCGACTGATCGACGAGGCCGCCGTCCACGAGAAGTTCGGGGTCGCCCCGAGCTCGATCCCCGATTGGCTGGGGCTGGTCGGCGACAGTGCCGACGGGTTCCCCGGCCTGCCCGGCTGGGGGGCGAAATCGGCGGCGACCGCACTCGATCGCTACGGGCGGATCGAGGAGATCCCCGCCGACGCCGCCAAGTGGGAGGTCGAAATCCGGGGGGCGACGAAGCTCGCGGCGACCCTCGCCGCCGATCGCGACCTGGCCCTGTTGTTTCGCGACCTCGCGACCCTTCGCACCGATGCGCCGGTCGGCGAGGTGGACGAGTGGCGCTGGCTCGGGCCGGGCGAGGGGTTCGGAGAGTGGGCCGGGCGGCTCGGCGCCGAGGGGATGGCGAAGCGGGCCGCGCGCCTCGCGGAGCGCCGGGCCGGCTAGATCAGCGGCGGGTGTAGTTCGCCGTGTAGGTGGTGGACGAGGTGGCGGTCACCGAATGCGTCGCGGCGCCACCGTCTGACCACGACTGGAAGTCGTAGACGTTGCCGTTGAAGGGCTGGGGAGTCGGGGCGCTGATCGAGTTGTTGGAGTTGAGGATGACCGTCCTCGTGAACGGCGCGGAGGCCTTGTAGTCGCCGAGCGCCAGCGAGAGCCCAGCCGTGTTCGACGCCATGGTCAGGTCGACGGTCTGGGGATCGAGGCGGACGCTCTGGCTCGCCGTCAGCCCCCCCGAGTCCGTCGCCGTGAGGCGAAGCTCGAGGTGAGAGGGGTAGTCGTGGTCCGGGGCGTTGAACGAGCCGCTGCTCACCCCGTGGAAGGTCTCGATCTTGTGGGTGTGGCAGTTCGACGGGCAGTGGTGGAGGATGACCGCCCACGTGAGCGCCGAGTCGGGCAGCGTCCCGTCCTGGGAGTCGGTTGCCGAGCCGCTGAAGGCGATCGGGTCGCCCACCGCCCAGGTCAGGCTGGAGAGCGGCGCGGTGATGGTCGGGGTCGGCGGCGTGTTGCCGACCGAGATTGCGACCGAGTCGGTCGACGTGGAGCCATGGGTGTCGGTGACCATCAAGCTCGCCTTGTAGACGCCTGGGCTCGAGTAGGTGTACGTCGGCCGGGCGGCGATCGAATCGCCGTAGGTGCCGTCGCCGTTCAGGTCCCACGAGAAGCTGAGGTGATCGCCGTCCGGGTCCGAGGACCCGAAGCCGTCAAACGTCACCTTGAGCGGGACTCCTCCCGAGGTCGGCGTCGCCTTGGCGACAGCGATCGGCGACTGATTCCCGCTCGCGTAGCTGATCCGCCTGATCGTCCCGCCGGTCAGATCCGCGTAGTAGAGGTTCCCGTCGGGCCCGATCTGGAGGTCGACCGGATGCGCCGCCCCCGCGACGAACGTCTTGACGTGGGTCGGGCTCGGCGTGCTCGAGCCCCCCCGCTGCATGACCCAGATGCACTTGCGGGAGTAGTCGGCGAAGAACAGCGC
>JBOGZB010000165.1:0-1760 GCA_050697175.1 Solirubrobacterales bacterium
GCTCACGCCTCGCTCCGCACGCGCTGCGGGATCGCCAGCATCGCGCGGGCCTCCTCCACGCTCGCCGGGCGGCGACCGACGTCTTCGGTCAGCTGGCGGGCCTTGGCGATCAGCTCGCCGTTCGAGCGCGCCATCTCCCCGTTCGGCAGATAGAGGTTGTCCTCGAGCCCCGCCCGCACGTTGCCGCCGAGGTCGAGCGAGGCGGCGAGCAGCTTCCACTGGTCGCGCGAGACGCCGATCACCTGCCAGTTGTTGGGCCCCTCACCACCCCCCGGGACCTGGTCGGACATGAAGCCGACGTTCCTGGGCGTGGGACGAATGCCGCCGTTCACGCCCATCACCAGCGAGATCTGAAGCGGCGGCTCGAGCAGGCCCATGTCGAGGAGCGGGTCCAGGTTGGCGACGTGGCCCGCGTCGAAGCACTCGTGCTCGGGCTGGATCCCGATCTCGTTCATCGCGGTGATGAACTCGATGATCGTGTCGAAGCTGTTCTCGAACACCGCCTTGAAGACGAAGTCCTTTCGCCGCCTCGAGTACTTGGCGTAGTTCATCGAGCTCATGTTGAGCGCCGCCACCTCCGGCTTCAGCTCGCGCAGGTACTCGATCCGCTTGGCGATCGGGATGCCGATCGCCCCGGTGGAGTAGATGACGATCACGTCGCCGACCTTGGCCAGGATCGCGTCGGTGATCGCACGGAAGTCCTCGATCTCATATGAGGGGATGCCGTCGGGGGTGCGGGCGTGGATGTGGATCTGCGAGGCGCCCTCGTCCACGGCCCGCCGCGCCTCGGCCGCGTACTCGTCGGGCGTGTACGGGATCGCCGGGCACTGATCGCGGTTCGCGATCGCCCCGCTGATCGAGCAGCTGATGATCACCGGATCCTCGAATCTGCTCATACCGGCATCACGCCGTGCTTCTTCCACGGCCGGTCGACCCGCTTGTCGCGTGACATCCGCAGCCCGCGGATGATCGTCGGGCGGGTCTCGCGAGGGTCGATGATGTCGTCGATCATGGCGTTGCCCGCGGGGATGAACGGGTCGATCTGCTCGCGGACCGCCTCGAGCATCTTCTCCCGGGTCTCGTCGGGGTTCTCGGACGCTTCGATCGCCGTGCGGCCGATGATGTTGACCGCCCCCTCGGCCCCCATCACCGAGATCTCGGCCGAGGGCCAGGCGACGATCCGGTCGGGCTCGTACGCCTTGCCGTTCATCACGTAGTAGCCGGCCCCGTAGGCCTTCCGGACGATCACCGTGACCTTCGGCACCGTGGCGCGGGAGACCGCGTAGAGCATCTTCGCCCCGTGGCGGATGATCCCGGCGTGCTCGACCTTGGAGCCGACCATGAAGCCGGGGACGTCCTGGAGGAAGACGAGCGGGATGTTGAACGCGTCGCAGAGGTTGACGAACCGAGCCGCCTTGTCGGCGGAGTCGTTCTCGAGGATCCCCCCGAGCTGCTTCGGCTGGCTCGCGACGATCCCGGCCGGCTGGCCGCCGAACCGGGCCAGGCAGGTGATGATCGTCTTCGCGAACTTCGGCTTCAGGTCGAAGTAGACGCCGTCGTCGACGATCTCCGCGATCACCTCGTACATGTCGTAGGGGTGCCGCGGCGACTCGGGGACGATCTCGAGCAGCTTCTCGGAGGTCCGGTCCTCGGGATCCCTGGTCTCGCGCAGCGGCGGGCGCTGCTCGCAGTTGGGCGGGAAGTGCGAGAGGTAGTCCTTGACCGCCTTGATGCACTCGGCGTCGTCGGCGACCTCGAGG
>JBOGZB010000166.1:0-6620 GCA_050697175.1 Solirubrobacterales bacterium
GGGGGTCTATGGCCGCCCCGAAGCGCGCAATGTCGGGGTTGGGGGGGCCGACGTCCGGGGTTGGGGGGGCGCGCTTCGCTCGACGCACCCCCTACCCAGCCCTGGGCGGCTCCGCGGAGCCGCGGGACGCCCGGCCTGCCTATTCGATGCCGATTCGGTCGAGCAGGTCGTCATCGCGGCGCCAATGCTCGCGGACCCTGACCCGGAGGTCGAGAAAGACACGGTGGCCTAGATCGCGCTCGAGCTCATGACGGGCGGCGGTGCCGACCTCACGCACCATGCGGCCTCCCTTCCCGACCAGGATGCCCTTCTGGGAGGGCGTCTCGACCCACACCTGCGCGATGATCTCGACCAGGCCGTCGTCTCGGCGCTCGACCTCCGAGACGATGACCTCCACGGCGTGCGGAACCTCGTCGCGGGTCCGGAGCAGGACCTGCTCGCGAATCAGCTCGGCGAGATGGATCTCGCTGGGCAGGTCGGAGCGGTCCTCCGACGGGTAGAGGAGGGGGCCGTCCGGCAGCAGCGTCGTGAGATGCGCGATCAGCGGCTCGAGCCCGGTGCCCACCTTGGCGCTGATCGGGAAGATCTCGTCCACGACATCCAGCTCGGCAACGGAGGCCAGCACCGCCGCGGTCGCCGGGGGCCCGAGCCGATCACATTTGTTCACGGCGCAGATCACCGGCGTGTCCCCTCGGGCACCGAGCAGCGCCTTGGCGACGAACTTGTCTCCGGGGCCGACTCCCTGCGCGCCGTCGATCACAAGCAGGGCTGCATCCGCATCGGCCAGCTCCAGCTCGACGCGATGCTGCATGCGCTCGGTCAGCGTGTCGCGCGGTCGCTGGACGCCGGGAAGATCGATCAGCACCATCTGCCAGCCCTCCGAGAGCTCGGTGGCGATTCCCCTGATCGCCCGCCGGGTGGTCTGCGGCCGGTCGGAGACGATCGCCACCTTGGACCCGACGATCGCGTTGACGAGCGTCGACTTCCCCACGTTCGGGCGGCCGGCGATCCCGATGAACCCGGACCTGCTCATCGATTCGGCGAAGTCCGGCTCTCGTGAAGCCCTCCGACCACCGAATCCTGCAGGTCGAGCATCTCGCCGTCGTCGACCTCGTGGTCGAAGCCACACAGGTGGAGCACTCCATGAACCGTCGCCTCGATCATGTCCGCGGTCAGCTCGGGGCATATCGCCACGTCGCCGAGCTCACGAGGACCGGCCACGAACTCGGCGCCGTCGATCGGAAACGAGAGCACATCGGTCGGCTCGTCGAGCCCTCGATGGCGAAGGTTGAGATCGCGAATCTGCTCGCGGCCGACGAGTTCGACCGACAGATGGCCACCCTCCACCCCCGCAGCACGCAGCGCCGCGGCGGCCGCCGGCCGCAGAGCCTCGGGGACGTCGGCGAGATCCGCGGTCAACCCTCGGTGGAGCCCTCGCGCTCGTACTCGCCGTAGGCGGCGACGATCCGCTGAACGAGCTGATGGCGCACGACGTCCGCGCCACCGAAGCGGATGAACGAGATGTCGTCGACCTCGGAGAGGATCTCCCCGATCACGACCAGGCCCGACCTCTGGTCGCGCCCGAGGTCGATCTGGGTGACATCTCCGGTGACGATCATCTTCGAGCCGAAGCCGAGCCGGGTCAGGAACATCTTCATCTGCTCGGGGCTCGTGTTCTGGGCCTCGTCGAGGATCACGAGCGAATCGTTCAGCGTGCGGCCGCGCATGAACGCGAGTGGGGCCACCTCGATGATCCCGCGATCGAAGTACGTGCTCACCCGCTCGGGATCGAGCATGTCGTAAAGCGCGTCGAACAGGGGGCGCAGATACGGGTCGACCTTGGCCTCGATGTCGCCGGGCAGAAAGCCGAGCCTCTCCCCCGCCTCGACGGCCGGGCGGGTCAGGATGACCCGGTTGACCTCCCGCGCATCGAGCGCGGCGACGGCCATTGCGACGGCCAGGAACGTCTTTCCGGTACCGGCCGGGCCGATCCCGAAGGTCACGGTGTGGCTGCGGATCGAATCCACGTAGCGCTTCTGGTTCACGGTCCTCGGCGCGACCTTGGTGCTGCGGTGCCTCCAGATCACGTCGTCGAGGATCTCTCCCGGCCTCTCCCCCTCGCCGATCGCTCCGGCGACCTGGCCGATCGTCGCCGGGGCCACGTCATGGCCGCGCTCGATCAGGTCCACCACCTCCTCCACCACCTCGGCGGCGTCACGAACCTCCCCCTCGTCGCCGTCCAAGGTCAGGACGTTGCCTCGGAGGCGAAGCTTGCAGCCCACCCGGCCCTCGAGCTCGCGAAGCACGGAGTCCTCCGAGCCCGCCAGCCCGGCAGCGACCGTGTTGTCGAGGGTGAGCTGCCTTCGAGCCACTCGGGTCCCAGCGCTATCCGGCCAGGCGCTCTCGCACCGCGGCGCTGGCGCGCTTGCCGTCCGCCCGGCCCTCGAGCCTGGGGATCAGGATCGACATCACCTTGCCCATCTCGCGGGGCTCCGCGGCACCGGACTCCTCGACCGCCGCGTCGACCAGATCCGCGAGCTCGGCATCGGAGAGCTGAGCGGGGAGGTAGCCCTCGATCAGCTCGGCCTCCGAGCGCTCGGCCGCGGAGCGGTCCACGCTGCCGCCCTCGGCGTACGCCTCGGCGGCCTCGAGCCGCTTCTTTCGCTCCCGCTGGAGCACCGTCACCTCGTCGGCGTCGCCCAGCTTCGCCTCCTGCTGGAGGGCGCTGACGAGTAGGCGCAGCGCGGTCACTCGGTCGCGCTCGCCCGCCTTCAGCGCGGTGCGGGCGTCGGCCTGGACCTGCTCGAGGATCGTCACAGCTAGAGGGTAGCCGGGGGATCGCCGGCCACATCGCCGAGCTCGGACCCCTCGCCGAGCTCGACATGCTCGACCTCGCCGAGCGGCATCTGCAGAAAACGCGTGCCGAGCTCACGGAACGAGTCCACCTCGCCGGTGCAAAGGAAGCGGTACTCGCCCTCCGAGCCGCCGCGGGCCTCGAGCCCGAGACCCTCGAGCTCTCGCTGAGCGGTGGCCGCCACGGCATGGCCCGCGGTGACTAGGCGGACATCGCGGCCGAGCATCCGCTGGAGCATCGGCGCGACCAGCGGGTAGTGGGTGCATCCGAGGATCAGTGTGTCCGTACCGGCGCGCTTGAACGGCTCGCAGTAGGAGCGCACCGTGTCGATCACACGCTGGTCGAACGGAAAGCCGCTCTGGATGATCGGGGCCAGGTCCGGGGCGGGGACCTCGACCACCTCGAGCTCGCGGCCCGCGGCGTGGCGGTCGAGCGCCCGGCGGTACGCCCCGCCCTCGACCGTGGTCGGGGTCGCAAGGACGCCGATCCGGCCGGACTCCGTGATCGCGGCGGCGATCTCCGCCTCGGGATCGACCACGGTCAGGACACCGACCCCGTGCTCCGCGGCCACCTCGCGGGCGAGATCGGCCCCGGCGGAGGTCGCCGAGTTACAGGCGACCACGAGCAGCTTGGCGCCCCGGTCGATCGCGAACCGGACTAGGAGCTCGATCCGAGGCCGAAGCCACTGCACCGACTTGGTCCCGTAGGGGAACCCCTCCGTGTCGCCGAGATACAGATAGTCCTCGGAGGGCAGCGAGACGAGCATCTCGTGCAGGACGGTGAGCCCGCCGATCCCCGAGTCGATGACCGCGATCGGCAACGACGAGCGCGCGTCGCTCATCGCTCCGCCTCCGCAGACAGCGAGATCGCCGTCCACTCGCCGTCGGTAAGCCGTGCGCTCTCTCGCAGACCCCGCGCCGCGAAGCCCGCCACGACCTCCTCGGCCTCGGTCGCGAGCAGTCCCGAGCAGACGAGGCGGTCCGGCACCCGCTCGAGCAGTCCGGCGACCTCGCGAAGCAGCGGCGCCGTCAGGTTCGCCACCGCCGTCGGAGCCGACGGCGCCGGGTCGCGTCGCAGGTTGACCCGCTCTAGCTCCATCTCCACCCCGTTCGCCGTCGCGTTGGCGGCCGCGGCCTCGAGTGCGGCGGGCTCGTGGTCGCAGGCGAGGACCGGAGCGAAGCCGAGCTTCGCAGCGGCGATCGCGAGCAGCCCCGAGCCCGTGCCCCAGTCGGCCAACGGCCCCCGGGCTCGACCGGCATCGGCCGCCTCGAGCAGCAGCTCGAGACACATCCTCGTGGTGGGGTGGGCACCGGTCCCGAACGCCTGGCCCGGGTCGATCACGAGGTCCACCGTACCCGGGCGCGGCTCCTCCCAGGAGGGACGGACCCAGAGCCGGTCACCGACCAGGATCGGCCGGTGGAAGTCCTGCCATCGGTCGGCCCAGTCGTCCGGGACCTCGGTCGAGCTGACCTCGATCCGCTCCCCGTCGGCCACCGCCTCGAGGTCCGGAAGAGCCGGCAGCTCGCCCGGCGCGCCATAGATCGCGTACTCGACGTAGCCGGCGCCGTGATCCTCCTCGACTCCCTGGGGTGCGAGCACGACCAGCTCGGCCAGCACCCGCTCGGCGAGCTCCGGACGGCAGCGGACGGCGAGCCGGATCAACCGCGGGCGGCGCGGCGGCGCCAGCGCGATCGCCCGCGCCGCCTGTCCGGGTCGTCGAGCGACTCATGGAGGCGCTCGACCAACTCGCGCTCCTCGGAGCTCAGGTCGTCGGGGACCTGCACGTCGAGCACGACGTGCTCGTCGCCCCGCCTGCCGCCGCGAAGCGACGGGAGGCCGAGGCCGCGCAGCACCACGCGCTGCCCGGGCTGGGCGCCCACGGGCACGTCGACCTCGCGATCGCCCTCCAGGGTGGGGACGGTGGCGGTCCCCCCGAGCATCGCCCGGGTCGCCGGCACCTCGAGCACCGCGACCAGGTCCTGCCCGTGGCGCTCGAACCGCTCGTCGTCCGCGACGCCCACCTCCACGTACAGGTCACCGGCCCGCCCGGCCACCTCACCCGCATGGCCGGCGCCGGAGATCCGGATCCTCTGCCCGGACTCGATCCCGGCCGGCACCTCCACATCCCAGGTTCGAGTTCGCACGATCCGGCCCTCGCCGCGACACTCCTTGCAGGGCTTCTCCGGAATCCGACCCTGACCGCCGCAGGTCGGACAGGGCCCGGAGCGCACCAGCTGCCCGAACGCGGTGCTGGCCACCTGGCGCAACTCGCCGCTCCCGTCGCACGTCTCGCAGGTGCGAATCGGCGTTTCGGGCTCGGCGCCGTTTCCACGGCAGCGTTCGCATGTGGACACCGCCTCGAACTCCACCTCGCGGCTGGCGCCGGCCAGGACCTCCTCCAGGCTCAGCTCGACCCGTGCCCCGACGTCGCCCCCGTTGGCAGGGCCCGAGCGTCCGAACCCGAACAGGTCGCCGACCAAGGGGTCGCCGCTGCCGAAGAAGGCCGAGAGCACGTCCTCGAAGCTGCCGAAGCCGTCGGCCTGCGGCGCCCAGCCGCCCGAGCGAAGTCCCTCGTGGCCGAATTGGTCGTAGGTGCCTCGACGGTCGACGTCGGAGAGCACCTCGTAGGCCTCCGCCGCCTCCTTGAACTTCTCCTCGGCTGCTGGGTCGTGCTTGTTGACGTCGGGGTGGAGCTCACGCGCCAGCCGACGGAACGCCTTCTTGACGTCGGCCTCGGTCGCTCCCCGGTCCACGCCGAGGATCTCGTAGTAGTCGCGCTTGCTCACCCTTCGTAGACCGTTTCGAAGAAGCGCGAGAGCCGCCCGGCTGCATCCCGAACCGAGACGATCGCCGTCGCGTAGTCCATCCGGAGCGGGCCCAGGACCCCAACGGTTCCGAGGTTGCGATAGCCGAGGCCGTAGTTGGCGCCCACGACGCTCACCGAGCGAAGTTCGGGTGCCGGGTTCTCGTCGCCGATCCAGACGAACACCGAGCGCTCGTCGAGGGCGGAACGCAGGGTTCGCAGCAGCCCCGCTCGTCGCTCCAGAGCGCGCATCAGGCTGTCGACCTGAGGAAGGTCGGCGGCGTGGTCCTCGGACAGAAGCCGCGCCGCGCCCTCCACGTAGAGGTCGGCTTCGGCTCGCTCCTCGAGAGCCGAGAAGGCGTCGTCGATCTCGGCCAGGAACCCGGTCTCGGCCTGATCGAGCCCCGGATCCGCCAGCCGGCCGGCGATCATCCGGGCGCCGAGCCCGAGGCCCGGAAGGCGCTCGTTGAGATAGCTGGAGGCCCACTCGACCAACCCGGGATCGAGCGGCTCCGAGAAGGTGAAGATTCGCTTCGTCACCGCCCCGTTGGAGGCGATCACCACCACCATCACCACGCGTGGCTGAAGGAGCAGGACCTCCACCCGGTGGATTCGCGCGGTGCTCGGCGGGGGCGCGGTCGCGAGCGCGAGCAGATCGGTGATCCGAGAAAGCTCGGACGTCGTCTCGCGCATCGCCTCGTCGACCTCGCGGCGGACCTCCCCGATGTCGAGACGCTCCCCCTGCGGGGCCTGGGGCCGCAGCCCCGAAGCGAGCAGGGTGTCCGCGTAGAAGCGATAGCCCGAGTCGGTCGGGATCCGACCGGCCGAGGTGTGCGGATGCGTCAGCAAGCCGCGTTCCTCGAGCTCCTGCATCACGCCGCGGATCGAGGCCGGCGACAGGCTGATGCTTTCGGCCAGCGCGCGCGATCCGATCGGCAACCCGCGCTCGAGATAGGCCTCGAC
>JBOGZB010000167.1:0-4502 GCA_050697175.1 Solirubrobacterales bacterium
GGCGGCGGGCGAGGACCAGGCCGAGACGCTTGCGAAGGAAGGGCTCGTAGGGCCCTCCCGCGAGCTCCGCCTGGCGGCTGCCCCGAGCCGGGACCTGCTCGACCGCGACGCCGAGGCGGCGAAGCACGCCGATCGCAGTCGAGTCGGTGACCGCGAGCACCCGCTCCGGGGGATCGGGGGTCTCGCGAAGCGCGTCGACGACCGCGCGCTCGAGCTCCTCGCCCTCGGCGCCCAGCGCGAGGATCAGGGTCCTGGGCGTCGGCATCGAGATCGTCTGCGAGGCGAGCCGCCGCAGCGTCGCCGGCACGCTGGCCAGCCATGAGCCGGCGCGGCGGGTCTGCCCCGCTTCCGGAGGCGTGGCCTCGCGGGACCGGTCCGGCTCCGCGATCAGGGCCTCGAGCCAGCCCGCGGCTTCGGCGGCGCCGTTGGGCGGCCGAAGGCGTTCGAGGCGGTCGCGCATCGCTTCGCGACGGTCGTCCTCGAGAAGCGAGGCGGCCAGGAGCTCGAGCCGCGGGTCGGCGGGCCCTTTGGCCGCCAGGCCCACCCCGATGCGCTCGGCGTGGCGGGCCCGGGCCGCCTGGTCGTCGGTCTCGCGCTCGATCGGCACGAAGACGCTCGGCACGCCGAACCGGATCAGCTCGTGGAAGGCGTTGTAGCCCGAGGCCGCCACGACGCCGTCGAAGGCGGCGAAGCAGCGGCTGATCGGATAGCGCGCCCGCACCGCCACGACGCCGTCGGGCAGCTCATGGGGATCGGCGATCGCCGAAGACAGGGCCGCGACCTGGACGCCGGGCCGTCCCGCGAGCGCCCCCAGGCAACGTCTGGTCGCCCCGGCGACCTCGGCGCCCTGGCCGAGCTGGACCAGCACCGTGGTCATCCTCGGTTCGAGGCCGAGCTCGCGCTCGGCCTCCTCGCGGGACAGGAGGTCGTGGTCGTCGCTGAAGACGACCGGCGCCACCTGATGGGCGCCGCCGCGCCACGCAGGGGTCGGCCCCCGATCCTCGCCGGCGGCGAGCTCGCCGGGCTCGAGCACCGCGTCGAACCTCCGGGTCCGGGTCAGGGGCACCGCGCTCGCCCCCTCCCTCCACAACCCCCGCCGGCACCAGACCTTGATCGGCACCGGTGCGATCGCGGCGAGGAGCGGGTCGTAGGGAAGGATCCCGTCGAAGACAACGGCCGCCGGTGCCGCCTCGGCGATCGCCGCGCCAAGACGCGCCCCGAGGCGTCGCGACCAGCGAAAGTCGTTGCCCGCCCCCGGGCTGCCGTGCGAGGCCATGAACTCGACCGGGAAGCCCAGCTCCGCGACGACCGAGGCGCCCTGCGAGAGGGTGAAGAAGAGCGGCTCGAAAGCGTCGCCGAGCCGCCGGGCGATCGCCAGCGAGCGGGTCAGGTGCCCGAGCCCCGTCCCGTTCGAGGTCACGAACATGATCCGCCGCCGCTCGCTCACCCGACCTCGCTCAACCGAGTCGCTCATGGGCCTCGATCAGGGGCGGCGCGGCCCGGTTTCCCTCGCGCGAGAGCGTGTCGAGGGCGCGGCGGTAGCGGCGCCCGAGCGCCCAGGCGGCGGGCCCCCTGACCCGCTCGCGCCACGCCCCGCGCCCGATCTGCGCCGCGTCGAGGCGCTCGAGGAACGCCCGGGGGGCCGCGTCGTCGTCGAGGGCCAGGGCGGCCAGGAGCTCCTGGTAGGACCCCTCGCGGTCCCCCGCGGCGAGCTGGTCGAGGACGATGACCTCGACGCTTCCGGGAGGGATCGCGTACGACGCCCCGTCCTCCTCGCCTCGAACCGCGGCCTCGATCTCGCGGAGCTCGGCGGCCCAGCGCCCGACGCCGGGGGCGAGTCGCGGCCGAGACCCGTCCGCGGCCGCGCAGGCGACGTCGCGACCGTCGCGTACGACGTGGACGAAGCGCGCCTCGGGAAACAGCCTGACCAGGGTCTGCGCCTGGCGCATGTTGGCCGGGCTCGCCTCGACCAGCCGGCTCTCCCGGGCCTCAGGCGCCAGCACAGAGAAGAAGAGCTCGCGAGACGCAGCGATCGGATCGCGGTGGTAGGAGTCGCGGAACCGCTCGGCCGCCGCCTCGAGCCGCTCTCGCGGGACGACCGCGGCGAGGCCCGGCTCGCCGTCCGCTCCCTCCCACCACGGGCCGCGAAGCATCTCCAGAAAGTCGTCGATCCCGATCTGGCCGCCGAGCAGGCCGGGAATGCCCCGATCGTCGCTGTGAAAGCGCGCCTCGACGGGCAGGGTCGCCAACCGGGGGTGGGCGTCGAGGAGCCGGCCGACCAGCCCCGTCGGTGTCGAGGCCGCTGCGCCCACGAAGATCGGCTCTCCGGGCTCGGCCAACGCTCAGCGGCCGGGCTGCAGAGCCAGGGTTCGCTCATAGGAGCGCCGCAGCACGTCCGCGCAGTGATAGCCCTCACCCTCGAGGCGCCCGAGCGTCGCCTCGTAGCGGGCGGTGATCTCGCGCTGCTCGGATGCGTCGAGCCCCTCACGCCAGCGCTCGCGGTGGGCGGCGTCGGCGGTCATCTCGCGGTCGAAGAAGGCCCGGGTCACCGGCTCGTCCTCGACCCCGAGGAAGTCGAGCAGGCCCCCGTAGGCGTCCTCCCGGTCCCCCCAGACCAGCTCGTCGAGGCCGACGACGCGAAGGCGACTGCGACCGGCCGCGTCGAGGCCGCGAACGCCCTCCTCGGCCCGCCTCAGCCGGTCGGCCCAGAAGTCGATCCCGGAGGCGGGGTCGGTCGGATGATGAGGCTTCTCGCGAAGCTCGACCTTCGAGGCGCCCGAGTCGCGCCCGTCGCGCACGGCATGCACGAACCGTGCCTCGGGGAAGACCTCGGCGAGCTCCGGCGCGCTCGCGATCGTGAAGCAGCTCATCTCGACCAGCGCCGGCTTGCCGGCCCGCTCGGCGAGCGGCCCCAGAAGGTCGTAGAACAGCGTGCGCGAGGCCCCGACGAGGTCCCGGCCCGAGGACTCCTCGAACCGGGCGACGGCCCGCTCGAACGGCTCGCGGTCGACTATCCGGTGGAGCCCGCGAACCCTGCCTTCCCCGTTCCGACCCAAGCGCGCCACGGCCCGGTGGAGGGCCACTCGGGAGCGCCCGATCACCCCGGCCGGGACCAGCGCCCGCTCGCCGACCCGGATCCGGTACCACCAGTAGGTCCGCAGCTTTCGCAGGAACTGATCGACCGTGGCGCGGCCGCCCACGACGTCGGCCAGCCCCCGGGGGTTGCAGTGGAAGCGGCACTCGATCGGCACGCCGCGAAACCGGGAGTGGTGGTCGAGCAGATGGGAAATCACGGTCGTCCCGCTGCGACCGGTGCCTCCGACGAAGACCAGCTCGGCGGGGTCGCTCACGTCCTCGCCCCGACCGGCGTGCCGTCGCCGGCCAGGAAGGCGAGCGGGCGGCCACGATCCGCGGGCTCGGCGCTCGACCGATCGAGCGTGCCCCGAAGGAGAGGCGTGCAGCCGACCCCGTCGGCCTCGAGGCCGTCGACGATCTCGACGTACCGGCTCTCGAGCTTCGCCGCCCGGCGGTCGCCCAGCCCGCGACGCCACCGCTCGGCGTTCGCCAGGTCGGTGCTCATCCGCCGGTTGAAGAACTGCTTCATCCGCTTGTTCACGTAGACGCCGCTGAATCTGCAGATGTGCTTCAGCCCGCGACGCGGGCCGAGCCGGAGCATCTCGTCGAGGCTCACCGTCAGGAGGTTCTCGGGCGCGATCGCTCGGGCGCCGGCGTCGATCGCCCGGATCCGCGTCTCCCACCACTCGAGGCCCTGGACACGGGTGCGCGGATAGACGAGGCCCCTCGTCTGAGCGACCCGCGAGGCCGACGCATCGCGCCCGTCGCGAACCACGTGGATGAACTTCGCGTTTCCGAACAGCCGGACCAGGGTCGGCGCCTGGGTCACGGTGTCGCAGCTCTGCTCGACCAGTGAGTCGGCACCGAACCGCTCGGCCCAGGGCCACAGCAGGTCGAGGAAGAGCCGCCGGCACGCTATCTCGGGCTCGGCGTCGAATCGGTCCTCGAAGCTCCCGAGCGCCGCCTCGAAGGTCTGCTCAGGGACGAATCGATAGAGGCCTCGCATCCGGCGCGTCTGGAACCCCTTCCACCAGAACCCGCGCATCCGCTTCACGAACTCATCCTTCGTGACCCGGCCCGCGAGGAGCCCGGGAAACCCCTGCTCTTCGACGTGGAAGCGGACCTCGACGGGGACCATCGCAAGGCGTGGATGCCGCGCCAGGAGCTTCGCGATCACGTGGGTGCCGCTTCGCCCTGTTCCTCCCACGAACAGGACCCGCGGCGGGTGGCCCACGGGACGGCCCGCCTTGTTGTGGGAGCGAGGCGTGGGGGGCCTCGAGGGTCGGTCGTTCATGCCACCCAGACGCTAGCGACTCGGAGCATGACTGCGGAACGTGAAATGGTCGACGTAGCGGCCGCATGCACGATGGATCGGGACCTCGGTCGCGCTGGCCGGCATCGTGGCGGCCAGCGGGCCGAGCCAGACC
>JBOGZB010000168.1:0-15310 GCA_050697175.1 Solirubrobacterales bacterium
CGCCGTCGCCTCGGCGGCGCTCGTCGCGCTCGCCGCCGGCCTGTCGACCGCCGCCTACACCTTCCTTTCGATCGCGCTCCTCGCGATCCTCGCGTTCATCTACGCGCTCCACGCCGGGACCAGGGCGATGCGCACGATCCTGATCGCGGTGATCGTGGTCGCGCCCCTTCGCGGCGCGCTCCTCGCCCTGGCCGACTCGATCGACCTGCCCAACACCTACCTGATGTTCAACGCGATCCAACCGACCCTGATCGCCGCCTGCGCGGCCGCCGTGCTGGTGGCGCATCGTTCGCTGCTGAAAGACGAGCCGCCGCTTCTGCTCGTCGGCTGGGCGGCGATCGCCGTGATCTGCCTGCTCGACTTCGGGACCCAGACCGTGGGGCTCAAGCTGTACGCGATCGGCGTCGCCCAATACCTCGTCTATCCCACTTTCGCCCTGCTCGTCTGGCCTCTGCTCGCGCCGGGAGACCGGCACCGGCTCGTCTGGGCGCTTGCGGGACTGGGCGTGGTGGTCGCGGGGTCGATCTTCCTCGAGGTCTGGGGGGTCTACTTCACCGAGGCGGTCCGCGACCCGCACCGCTTCGGTGGAGCGACCGGGAGCTACCTGCACTCCGCGATCTTCCTCGGCACGACGATCGTGCTGGCTCTCGGCCTGCTGTTCGCGGACTGGAAGCCGCGAAACGCTGCGATCGCGATCGGGGCGATCGGCGTGATGGTCGGCGGCGTCGGCCTCACCTACAGCCGCGGTGGGTTCGGGATCGCGATCCTCGGAGGGCTCGCCCTGCTGATCGTGCTCAAGGGCCGCGACCGCGCCCGGCTGATCGGCGTGGTGGTCGCGGCGACCGCGGTCGGCCTGGCTCTGAGCTCGGCGGTCGGCCCGAGCGCCGGCAGCCTCGCGTCGCGTACCACGTCGGGCGCCTCGGTCCAGGGCGATCCCGGCAACGCGAAGCGGATCGCCGCGATGAAGAGGGCCATCAACGAGTTCAAGGGGCTGCCGGCCAAGGAGAAGGCCCTGGGCAAGGGGCTCGCCTCGACCGGCAACGCGGGCAAGCTCACCTCGGCCGAGCCCGACCCGACAGAGAGCTACCCGCTGAAGCTCCTGGTCGAGACGGGCGCCTTGGGGCTGCTCGTGATCGGCGCGGTGCTGATCTGGGCCGTCTACTGCTTCGGCCTCGCCACCTGGAAGGAGGCCGATCCCATCCTCAAGGGGGTCGGTGCCGCAGGGCTCGGGCTGTCGGCCGAATCGCTGATCTACCCGACCCTCGAGGTCCAGGTTCTGTCGCTCACCTGGTGGCTGCTCGTGGTGATCTGCCTCGAGGCGCCGGCGACGCCGCTCTGGGACCGCCTGGCCGCACTCCGCCGCCCGCGCTCGGCCCCCCGCAAGGCCCCCGCACCAGGTGACTGACGGCTGCGCGGGGCCGCGATTGCGGACCAGACCGGCTCTGTAGGCTTGAGCGTTCGATGGCTGGTCGAACGATCAGGTGAGCCGCCCCAAGATCATCGTCGCCTTGGCGCTGTCGGCCGCGCTGGTCGCCGGCCTCGCCCTGTCGCTGATCCGCGGCGGGGGCGGTTCGAGCACCAGCTCGGCGGCCACCGACACAAGCCAGTTCTTCGGCATCGTCCAGGGAATCCGGCTCGACAGCCAGGACTTCCAGACGATGGCCAAGACGGGGGTCGGCTCGGATCGCTTCCTGCTCATCTGGGGCTCGGTGCAGCCGAAGAAGAACGGCCCGTTCGACTGGGGGCCGACGGACTCGCTGATCGGGTCGTTCGCTTCCCACGGGATCCAGGTGGTGCCCGACCTGTGGCGCAGCCCGCCGTGGGCCTCCGGCCCCCTGGTCGCGCCGCCGATCGACCGGGCCGCGGACACGAAGGCGTGGGAGCGATTCCTGAAGGCGGCGGTGGCCCGCTACGGACCCCAGGGCACCTTCTGGTCGACCGAATACAAGAAGAGGTTCGGCAGCGACGCCGTTCCGCTGCCGGTTCATTCGTGGCAGATCTGGAACGAGCCCAACCTGTCCAAGTACTTCGCGCCAGGGCCCTCGGCCACCCGCTACGCGAAGCTGCTCAAGGTCTCCCACGACGCGATCAAGGCCCAGGACCCGAGCGCCCAGATCGTGCTCGCCGGGATGCCCGGATACGGCGACGTGAACGCCTGGAAGTTCCTCGACCAGCTCTATGCGGTGCCCGGGATCCAGGACTACTTCGACGCCGCCGCGCTCCACCCCTACGCTCCGGACACGAAGCACCTGAAGGGCGAGATCGACCGGGTCCGCGCGGTGATGAACGCCCACGGGGATCAGGCGACGCCGCTGTGGATCACCGAGATCGGATGGGGATCGGCCCCACCGGATCGGTTCGGCATCAACCAGGGGCTTCAGGGCCAGAACAAGATGCTGAAGAACTCCTTCGGCTTGATCCTGAGCCACCAGAAGGAGTGGAAGATCGGGCGCCTGTTCTGGTTCGACTGGCGAGATCCGAGCCCCTCGGGGGCGGTCAAGTGCAGCTTCTGCGCCAGCGCCGGGCTGCTTCGCTACGACCGCAGCCCCAAGCCGGCCTACCACACATTTCAGTTCTACGCCGGCGCCCGTTGAGGCCTTCACGGCGGCCGAGATCTCGCTCGACATGCTCTACGCTGCCCGCAGGATGGGCCATCTGAGGCGAGGGCGCCGAACACGGGGCCGGGCGGACCGCTTGCCGCCCTCCCGGGACGAGTCAGACAAGCGGGAGCATCGTTGACCCGGTCCCTGCGGCTGCAGCTCTGGAGCTGGAACTACGAGCCGGAGCCCACCGCGATGGGCCCGATCGCCGCCCGCTGGGCCGAGGCGATGATGGCCCGCGGGCATCAGGTCGAGGTCGTCACGGCGCACCCCCACTATCCGGGGGCGCTCTGGGGACGTCGGGCCGGCCCCTACCGCGAGACCCGTAACGGCATCCCGGTCCTCCGGCTCCCGCTGGTGATCGGGCACCGGACGACCGCCGAGCGGATCACCGAGGAGGCGACCTACGCCTCGGCCGCCGCGGTGGCGGCGGCGCTGCCCACCGCGCCCGACGTCGCGGTCGCCGTCTCCCCCTCCCTGCTCGGCCTGCTTCCCGTCCTGGCGAGCGCCAAGGCCCGCCGCTTCCCCTGGATCCTCTGGCTCGAGGACATCCTTCCCGACGCCGCCGCGACGACGGGGCTGATGCGAGAGGGCGTCGCGCTGAAGACGGCCCAGCAGCTCGAGCGGTTCGTGTATCGCTCGGCGGACCGGATCGTGGTGATCTCGAACGCATTCCGCGAGAACCTGCTGGTCAAGGGCGTCCCGCCGTGGAAGGTGACCCACATCTACAACCCCTACACCCGTGGACTCGGCGAGCAGCGCGCGGTGCGCAACGGCGACGGGCCGGCGCGGATCCTCTACATGGGGAACATGGGGTTCTCGCAGAACCTCCCCGCCCTGGTCGAGGCATTCGAGTGCTCGCCGGACCTGGATGGAAACGTGCGCCTGATCCTCGCCGGCACCGGCGAGCTCGAGCGGGCGGTCGCGGCCGAGATCCGGTCCGACCGGGTCGAGATGCCCGGCCTACTGCTCGACGAGCTGGAGAACGAGATGGAGCAGGCGACCATCGGGCTGGTGCCGCAGCGGCCCGACGTGGACGAGTTCAACCTGCCCTCGAAGCTGATGAACCTGATGTCCGGCGGCGTCCCGGTCCTGGCGAGCGTCAACCCCCACTCCGAGGTGGCGCGGATCGTCCAGGAGTCGGGCGCCGGGTGGGTGGTGGACGCGGTCGACCCCGACGCGTTCCCTCGCGCTCTGCACGACATCCTCGCCGACCGCGAGGAGCTCGAGCGCCGGAGCACCGCGGGGCTCGACTTCGCCCGGCGCAACTTCAGCCCCGAGGTCGTCGCGACCCGGTTCGAGGACGTCCTGTATGAGGTCACGGCGGGCGACACGCCGCGCGGGAACTCGTGAGCGTCGCGCTGATCACCGGGTCGACCGGCCTGATCGGCTCCGAGGCCGCGACCCACTTCGCGAGCCGCGGAATGGAGATCGCCGGGATCGACAACGACATGCGCCGCGAGTTCTTCGGCGCCGAGGCGTCCACCGCCTGGAACCAGTCGCGGCTCGAGAGCGAGCTGGGTGACGCCTACCGCCACCACTCGGTCGACATCCGCGACCGCGACGGCGTCGATCGGATCCTCGCCTCCTACGGGGGCGCGATCGAGCTCGTGATCCACGCCGCCGCACAGCCCTCGCACGACTGGGCCGCCAAGCAGCCGATGACCGACTTCGACATCAACGCGGTCGGCACCATGAACATGCTCGAGGCGACCAGGGCACACGCCCCCGAGGCGGTGTTCATCTTCACCTCGACCAACAAGGTCTACGGCGACCTCCCGAACTCGCTCCCCCTCGTCGAGCAGGAGACCAGGTGGGAGATCGAGCCGGACCACCCGTTCGCCGGCGGGATCAACGAGCAGATGTCCATCGACCGCTCCCTGCACAGCCTGTTCGGGGCGTCGAAGGCGGCCGCGGACATCCTGGTCCAGGAGTACGGGCGCTACTTCGGGATGCGGACGGCGTGCTTTCGGGGCGGCACCCTGACCGGCCCGCGCCACTCGGCGACCGAGCTGCACGGATTCCTCGCCTACGTGATGCGCTGCGCGATGACCGGGACTCCGTACACGGTCTTCGGGTACAAGGGCAAGCAGGTCCGCGACGCGATCCACAGCCTCGACCTGATCCGCGCCTTCGACGCCTTCCACGCGGCGCCCCGCGTGGCCGAGGTCTACAACATCGGCGGCGGGCGGTTCAGCCACGCCTCGGTGCTCGAGGCGATCACCCTCAGCGAGGAGATCTCCGGCCAGAAGATCGACTGGACCTACGACGATCGCAGCAGGGTCGGCGATCACATCTGGTGGATCGCCGACAACGGTCGCTTTCAGTCCCACTACCCGGACTGGAAGCTCGAGTACGACGTGCGGCGGATTCTCGAGGAGATCCACGCGCAGAACGCGGACCGCTGGACCCGCGACTCTCAGGGGCTGGCCGGCGCCTCCCCGACCAGCCGGCCGTAGATCCCCTCCACGGCCACCGCGTACTGCTCGGGCGAGTGCCTGGTCGCGACGCCGTCGGCGCCCCGCGCCGAGAGCAGCTCCCAGGTCTCGCGGTCGGCCTCGAGCGCCGCGCACTCTCGCGCCAGCGCGTCGCGATCGGGCTCGATCACCCGCCCGCCGCCGAGGTCGCCGACGTACTCGGCCAGCCCCCCGCTCGCGAACGCGACCACCGGCGTCCCGACCGACATCGCCTCGAGGACCGCGATCCCGCCCGGCTCCTGCCATCGGGACGGCATCAGGCAGACCCGGGCCCGCATCAGCAGGTCGAAGACGCCGTCGCGGTCGAGCTTGCCGACGAACTCGAGGTTCTCGAGCCGGCGAGCTGCCGCCGCCACCTCGCCCTCGAGCGGGCCGTGCCCGGCCACCCGGACCTCGATCTCGGGCAGCGACCCGGCCAGGGCGATCACATCGCGCACCCCCTTCTCCTCGTGGAGGCGGCCGACGAACGCCGCCCCGGCCCGCTCGGCGAAGCCCGGCACGGGACGGTCGATCGGCTCGACGAAGGCCGCCAGCACGGTCGAGGCCAGGCCGCGCGTCTCATACCGGCGGGCGACGTAGCCCGAGTTGGCGATCCAGGCGTCGACCCTGGGTGAGTGCACCCATCGCCGGATCGCGAATGTCGCCGCGTTCAGGGCGCGAAACGAGGCCCGGCGCTCGTCGTGATCGATCCAGCCGCCGCGGTGATCGAGGTAGCTGGACGACATGAACTCGTAGTCGTGGAGCGTCTGCACGATCGGGACCCCGGCCCTCGCCGCGACCACGAGCGGCGCCGCCGAGAGCTGGGGGTAGAGCTTGTGGGCGTGGACGACCTGGGGGCGAAACCGGGTGATCAGGCGCCGCATGGCCGCCGCCGCCTCGGGGTTCCAGATCGCGCTCCGAGCCACGTTGGCCCGCCGGCGCGGACCGAGGCTGTCGCGAGAGACGTGGGTCACCGAAGCCTCGACGAACTCGCCGTCGGCGAACTCGTTCTCGGGACTCGCCGTCGCCAGCATCGCGACCTCGTGTCCACGCCGGCGAAGGAGCTCGGCGAGCTGCATGCAGTTGAGGTCGGCTCCGCCGGTGACGCGCGCGTACTTGTTCGCCATCAGGATCCGCATTCGCTCCTCGATCGACGCCTACGCGTCGTAGCCGAGCCGCCCCAACAGGCCCCCGGTCACCTCGGCGAACAGCGCCTCGTCGCGATCGGTGAAGAGCTGGGTCCAGTCGCCGGCGCCGGCGGTGCGCACGAACATGATGTCCGGGCGCTTCTTCTGCTCGTGGAAGCGCGAGTCGCGCTCGCGCTCGCGCATCCGCTCGGCGCTGTAGGCGCGCACCGTCTCCTCGGCGCGCTCCGGCTCGACGGAGACGCCGAGGAAGCCAGTCGCCTCGGTGAGCTTTTCGACCGGGTCGGCGAGCATGTCCTCGTACTTGAGCGCCAGGAGCGAGCCGTTGCCGGCCAGCGGGCTGGCGAGCCAGGACTCGACGTGACGGTGCCAGGGGCCGTACCCGTCCGCCCCCCCGTCCAGGAACAGCCTCAGGAAGGGGCTGAACTCGCCCTCGAAGAGGCCCCGGCGGATCAGGGTGTAGTAGTAGGAGACCGCGACGTCGCGGCCGTCGCGGATCAGGTAGATCGCCTTGCGGTAGACGCGGCGCTGGGGGCCGAAGAAGGGCTCGTGGCTCTTGATCAGGCGCCCGTGCCCAGGGAGGACGCGGGGGGTCGAGCGGTGCGAGCCCACGTCCGCGATCACCGTCGAGTCGTTGTCCAGGTCGGCCTCGCGGCCGCCGAGCAGCTCGGTCAGCATGAACTTGAGCCAGGTGTTCCCCGACTTCGGGTAGGAGGCCAGGAACGCGTCGCTCGCCGATACCCCGCTGTGCCGATAGATGACCGGGAGCAGCCGGACCGGCCGCTGGTGCCTGAGGCGTGGAAGCTTCGAGCGCCTCACCGCGTAAGGTTAGCCTCGTGTCAGCGACGGAGGAGGCCAGCCTTGCCGGTGCCTCCGGGGCGTCTGAGCAGGCCGAGGGAGGCTCGCCAAACCGACTGAGGCGCGACGCGGCCATCGCGGTGGCGACGGGCTTTGCGATCCAGGCGGTGCTGGTGGTCACCGGCCCGCTCCTGGCGCGGATGCTGGGCCCGGACGGGCGCGGCTACCTCGCGGCGCTGACGCTGTGGCCGCTGGTCATCACCCAGCTCGGCAACCTCGGGATCCCCTCCGCCCTCACCTATTCGATCGCCCGCGACTCGACCTCGTCGCGGGCGCTGGCCCGGCTCGGGCTCGGGTTCGCCCTCCCCCAGGCGGCGATCCTGGTCGTGCTCCAGGCCCTGTGGCTGCTGCTGATCCTGCACGGCGATCCCCATTCGGTGAAGGTGGCGGGGTGGCTGACCCTGGCCCTCGTCCCGGCGATGCTCGCCCAGCAGTACGGGCTCGCGCTGTTGCAGGGCCACATGCGGCTGCGCATCTTCAACGCGCTGCGGCTGATGCCATGGCTGCTCTACGCGATCGGCGTTGCGACCCTGTTCGTGGCCGGCGAGGACGCGATCGTGCCGATAATCGCGGCGCTCCTCGCCGCCTTCTGGATCACGGGGAGCGCCTCGCTGATCAGCGGACTGCGCTTCTGCCAGGGGAAGGGGACTCCCTCGGTGGGCCGGCGGTTCCTGGTCTCGTTCGGCCTGCGCGGCCTGTTGTCGAGCTTCTCGGCCGTCGACGTGCTGCGTCCCGACCAGATCGTGCTGGCGCTGTTCCTCTCGCCGTCGGCGCTCGGCCTCTACGTGGTCGGCCTGGCGTTCACGAACCTGCCCTACTTCATCGCCAAGAGCGTCGGCCTGATCACCTTCCCCTGGGTGGCGTCGCGGACCGAGACGGGCGACGCGCGCAGGACCATGTGGTCGCTGCTGTGGTTGACGACGACGATCGCCGTGGTCCTCGTGGCGATCCTCTGCGCGACCGCCCAGTGGCTCGTCCCCCTGTTCTTCGGGGGTCGCTTCGATTCCGCGGTCACGGTGACCTACATCGTCCTGCCTGGAACGGTGTTCCTGAGCGCGCGCCGGGTCCTCTCCGAGGGCCTGAAGGGCCGCGGCTACCCGCTCGCCGGCACGGTCGGAGAGCTCGTCTCGCTGGCCTGGATCGCCGTCGCCCTCGCGGTCCTGGTCCCGGCCTTGGGCATCTACGGCGCCGCGGTGGCGCTCTCGAGCTCGTATGTGGTCAGCCTCGTGCTGCTCGTCGTGATCGCCGGCCGCCACGGCGAGCTCGAGTCGGCGAGGGGCTCGCTCATCACCCTTCCCCGCGACCTCGCCCGGGCGCTGAGGCGCTCGTCCGGCCGCGACGAGGTCGCGTTCAAGGAGGGCGAGGGGCCCGCGCGCATCACCTAGAATTCGCCGCTTGCGAGCTCGCGGGGCCTTCGTCGCAGTGCTGGTGGCAGCCGGGTTGGCGTCGGGATGCGGCTCGAGCTCGACCGACGGCCCGCCCCTTCAGCCCGACAACATCAAGAATCCCGCTTCGCTCCTCGTCACGAACGCCGACATCGACGCGGTCGGGAGCTCGACGCCGTACGGGGCGGTCCTGCGGTGGTGGCAGGCGCTTCAGCAAGGCAACGTCGAGGCCGTCCAAGCGAGCTACGTGGAGCCGATCTCCAAAAAGGAGGCCCAGCGCCAGATCGACGGCCTGCGGCCCCGCTTCTCGCAGCCGATCAACCCCACGGTCCGGATCCAGCGCTATACGGCGTCGCTCGACGCGCACATCCGCTCCGCGTCCGAGTTCCAGAACCGGCCCAACGTGATCTCGGTGCGGGATTTCCGCGTACACCTCTATCTGGGCAAGACGAAGGACGGCTGGAAGGTCCGAACCGTCGACTACAACAACTACTCGAAGGGCCTTCAGCGCTCGACGCTCGCGGTGGGCTGACCCTCACCACCGGTCCGCCCACGGCAGGGGCCGCGAGAGCAGATCGGCGAGTCGCTGGACCTCGGGCCGGTAGAGGTCGACGAGCAGGGCGCGGGCCTCGGGGTCCATCGGCGGGCGGGTCGCCGGCTTGAGCAGCGCCCGGCGAGCCCTCGACCGCACCCGTCGCGGAACGAGGCGTCGCGCGAGCGTTCGTGCCCGGCCGCTTCCAAGCAGCCGCCCGCCGAGCTTGGTGCGCGGCAGCGCGCCGGGGTTCATCGCCGGCGCGTCGGAGGTCGCGGCGGTCGGCTGAAGACCCAGGAACGCATGGATCGCGGCCAGCGCTCGGCGCTCGTCGGCCGCGAGCTCCTCGAATACCGCGACGTGGACGCGCTCCCCGAAAGCGTCGAGGTAGCGGCGCACCTGGTCGGCGTAGAGCCCGCATTCGACGTACAGCGACGAGACGCCCCACCGACCCGGGCCCCTTCGCCGCTCGTCGATCAGGGCCTCCAGGAAGGGCCGCCGCTCCAGCCCCTCCCGGACGTCGTTGAAGTACTGAGAGTAGGCGCGCTCGACGGGGTCGCGGACGATGATCAGGATCCTCGCCTCGGGCGAGGTTCGCCTGATCCGCTCCGCGGTGTGCGAATCCCACAGGTACGACGTGCTCGCCTCCCCCAGCAGGCTCTCGTCCGCGGCGCCGTCGAACAGCGCCAGGTACTCGGCCTCGTCGCTGACGTGGGGGAAGAACGCCCGGCGCTCGGGCGACGGCTCGATGCGGGAGAAGTAGTGCGGCTCCTTGACCGGCGACATGAAGATCGCGGGATGGCGGGCCAGCGCGGCGTAGACGGTCGTGGTACCGGCCTTCGCCGCGCCGACCAGGAACAGGTTCGGCCACCTGGGGCCGGGCCCGGCCACCGCGGGCTACGGGGCCGGCGCGGCCGGCCCGGGCCCGGCGTCGTCGCCGGAGCGGACACGGCACACGACCCCGGCGATCGCGACCGTGACCAGGACCATCGCCGCCTGGAGGGCCTGGAGGGTGAAGTTCGCCCGCATCCAGCTGATCATGAAGGGCAGGAGCATCGCGCACACGATGATCGCCAGCACGCTGTCGCGGTTGCGAACGTAGTACAGCCACAGCGTCCTCCAGAACGCGCCGAACAGCACCGCGAAGATGAACACCGCGACGAGGCCGCCGTCGCGGTAGGGCTCGCCGAACGGCGAGAAGGTGCTGCACTGGCCGTTGAAGCCGCACGGCGTGCCCCCCCAAACCGACGCCAGCACCTGCTGGTCGGCCGGCAGCGGCTTTCCGTGCCACAGCTGCCTCGGCACCATGGTCACGAACGGCCCGAGCACCGTCGTCGTCCCGTATGTGTAGTGGAGGTCGGTGGGGACCACGAGCATCTCGGTGGCCAGCGAGGGGGCGACGCCGGTGTCCTGGGTCTTGAACAGGTGCGTGACGGCGTTCCAGGGCAGCCATTGGAGCGGATGAGCGTGGGTGATCCGGGCGTGTGCGAATCGCAGGTCGCGGACCGCCGAAACGACGGTCAACGCGATCAGCGCCGTGACCACCAGGGTCAGGACCGACGGCCGGCGGCCTCGCCGCAGGTAGTAGAAGACCCCGAGCGCCCCGACCATGACGATCACGTAGCGGCGCTGGCCGGCGCCGAGGTTGTAGGCGAGGAAGGCGAGGATCGACGCGATCGCCGCCCAACCCGCGATCTTCCCGATCCGCGTCGCGGCCCCCTCGTTCTGGCGGATCGACCAGAAGAACAGGGCCACCGGCACCATCAGCAGGATCGAGGCGAGGAAGTACTTGCTGGTCGCCTGCGGGCTGGCGGTCAGCTGCGCGAGGCGCTTCTGGCCCCGGAAGAAGAACCCGGCGGGGTCGCTGTACCCGTGGGAGTTGACGAAGAAGATCACGAACGCGATCAGCGCCAGCCCCAAGACAACGAACGAGTACTTCATCAGCCGGCGCGAGTCGAGCGGCTGCGGCCGCGGCAGCCTCCGCACCACCTTGCCGGCCGCCGGGCTCAGGTAGCCGACCACGAATCCCGCCCCGCCGAGCAGGCCGGCGACGATCATCCTCGTGAAGGTCGGGGTGATCAGCCTGCCCGTGTAGATGAAGTTGTGATGGGCGAGGTCCCAGGCCGGGCGGCCCACGAACAGGAGCAGGAACATGATCGTGAACCAGACGATCGGCTCGAACACGTCGAGCTTGCCCTGGAGCGCCAGCACCGTGCATGGGGCCACAACGGACGAGGCCGACGCGACGAGGAGGACCCACCGCCAGTCCAGCCACGACGCGGCGGCGGCTCCGACCAGCACCACGAGCGCCGCCCCGAGGACGGCGACGAACGGCCACACGAAGCGCTCGGCGCCTCGATCGCCGAGTGTCGACGGACCCGCCTCGGGGGCGGGAACCGGCCCGCCCGGGCCGCTCACGACTCCCGCACCGAATCGGCCCTCACGAGGCGCATGTCCGCGCAGCAAGGTCGTGCATCGCGAGGCAGAATAGACGCAGGCGCTCGCGGGCCGGGACGCTCAGCAGGACCGACGGGGCTCACCGGGCAAGGAACGGGGCGCGCGGGTTGAGCGCCCGAGCCCGGTGAAGCGCGCGGAGCGCCGCGTGGACGTCGCCGGCCTTGACCTCCAGCCGCGCCCGCACGAACCACAACTGCCAGTCATCGGGGGCGCGGTCGATCGCATCGCCGAGGTCGCGGTTCGCGGCCTTGAGGTGTCCCGCCAGCTCCTCGACCAGGGCCACCTGGAGCCGCGGATCCGCCGACCATGGCTGAAGCGTGCTCGCGTCGCGGGCGGCCTGCGCCGCGGCCGAGAGGTCGCCGCGGCCGACCTGGTCGCGGCTGTCCGAAAGCTTCGCCTCGGTCAAGAACGAGATCCCGCCGGCCCAGATCGCCGCGGCCGCCACGAGCAGCGTCGCGACCCCGAGCCAGGTGCGCGGCGAGCCGCGGGGACCAGGCCCAGCGCCGCCGACCACGACCCCGGGGGGCGGGCGCATCGCGCCGTCGACCTCCAGGGTCGCCGGGCCCGTCAGGACGGCCACCGCCAGAACGACCAGGCCGAAGCAGGCCGGCAGCTCCCATGTCCAGTCGATCGCGGCCGAGAGGATCCCGGTGGCGAGGACCGCCAGGGCCGCCCCCACCACGGCCCCTGGAGAGCGGGTCGGCGCCCGGCGCGATCCGGCGACGATCGCGACGCCCAGGAAGCCGAGCACGGCCATCAGGCCGACAAGCCCGAGCTCGGCCATGCTCTCGATGAACAGCGAGTGCGCATCGCGGACCGGCACCGACAGCGACCCGTGCTGATCCCAGTAGGCCTCGTACCCACCGGCTCCGATCCCATCGATCGGATGGGCCTTGAAGGCGTCGATCGCCGCCGACCAGAACTGGTAGCGGCCGCTCCCGCTACCGCTGCTCAGATGGGTCGCGACGTAGGTGCTCTGGGTCTCGAGCCGGCCGACCGACTTGAACTCGTCCCAGCGCTTGGCGGGCCCGGCGACCAGGATCCCGGCGATCGCCACCACCACGACGCCGACCCCCACGGCACGGGTCAGGCCGTAGGGCACGTCGAGCCACTCCAGGGGCTCGTCGACCATCAGCCGCAGCACCCCGACCGCCACGACGACCGCGATCGAGAACGCCAGCATCTGGTCGCCCTGCGCCGCGGCGGCGGAGTTTCCGAGCGCGTCGATCAGCTCGTGCCTGCTGCTCGCGAGCGAGATCAGGAGGGCGCCGCCGAGCCCGCCGATCGCCAGGCCGGCGAACATCCGGGCCCGGTCGGGGCCGATCGCCAGCAGCACCGCCAGCCCGACGGCGCCCGCCGCGACCCCGCCGCGCGAGGACGCCATGTAGATGACCAGGATCGGGAGGGGAATCACGGCGACCGCGACCGCTCGCGCCGCGGCGGCCCGGGCGTGGGCGCCGAGCCAGGCCAGGAGGACGATCCCGACCGCCATCGCGGCGGCGAGCCCGTTCCAGTAGCCGATCGGGTAGCTGAGCCTCCCGGCGGCCGCCGGGAGGAACGCCGCGAGCTGCTGGTCGCCGCTGAACGAGGGCTCGAACCGGCTGACGAGCGCCAGGCCCGCGATCACCATCAGGCCGATCGCGGCGCCGCCGAGCCAATCGCGGGCGCTGGCGCGTGGCGAGGCGATCACGACCAGAGCGAAAAGCCCCAGGTATCCGAGCGCCCGCACGACCTCGACGAACGTCCCGCCGGCATCGGCGGTCCAGCCGAGCGAGGCGGCGGTCCACGCGACGACCCCTGCCAGGAACGCGCCGGCCCCCAGCGCGGCCCCCGGGACGCGGGAACGGGGCCAGCCGCCGAGTGCCATGGCGACCACCACGGCCCACCAGACCACCACCGTGGCCGCGGCCTGGACCTGGCTCGAATAGCCGCCGTTGCCGACCGCGATCGCCACGTATGCGACGGCCACGCCGATCGCGATCGCAGGATGCAGCGACGGTGGCCGGGCGGCACTGGGATGCCCTATCCTGCGAACCGCGTGGCCAGGGATTACGAGTCTTCGCACGGCGCCGGGCGAAACAGGGCCCGGACTCGACTTCTCGGCTATCACCTGAGTGGGGTGGCGGTCATTGTGGCTCTGCTCGGCGTGCCAGCGACCACCGCGGTGGCCAGTCCTTCCGCGGTGGATCAATATACCCGACACATCCCGCTCGCCAACGGCGGATCGGCGGCCGGTGGAGGGGCCGGGGCCGCGGCCCCGGTGGCTCGTCCGGGGCTCCTTCCCCACCGGACGCTGGCGGCACTTCACGGCCCCGACGGGAAGCTCCTCGCCGAGATCGCCACCGCCCGTGACCTCGGCGCCCCGGCGACGTCCGGCTCGAACCAGCAGCTCGGCTCGTCGAGCCGGGGCTTCGTGACGGTGGCGGCCGGCGCGCTCGGCGGCGCCCCCGTCCTGATCCTGATCGGCGCCCTGGTGGCGATCACGGCGGTGGGGGCATGGGATCGCCGCCGCAGATCGGCCGCTGACCGCCTCTGATGCGCAGACCGTTGATCGCCGCGATCGCCGCGATCGCCGCGATCGCCCTCCCCGCCACCGCCACGGCAAGCCCGCCCGCTCAGTTCTTCGGGGTCATGAAGGGCCAGCCCCTCGACCGTCACGATTTCCGGCAGCTCAAGTCGGCCGCGGTCGGGGCGATGCGCTTCGCGATCAACTGGTACGCGGTGCAGCCTCACCAGCGCTCGGGGAACTGGGGCGCCACCGACAAGCTGGTCGGAAACCTCGCCGCGCGCGGCATCCAGCCGGTCCCGTTCGTCTACGGATCCCCCAAGTGGGTCGCCAAGCGAGCCAAGCAGCCGCCGATCCAAGGCGCCGCCGACGTGGGAGCCTGGCGCGCCTTCCTGACCATGGCGGTCGACCGCTACGGACCGGCCGGCTCCTATTGGACCGGGCCCTATCTGACCGCCCACCCGGGCGCCACCCCGATGCCGATCCAGGCCTGGCAGATCTGGAACGAGCCGAACCTGAGCAAGTTCTTCCCGCATCACGGGATGACCCGCAAGTACGGGAAGCTGCTCGAGATCTCTCACGCGGCGATCGCCGCCGCGGACCCGGGGGCCAAGGTGGTGCTCGCGGGGATGCCCGGCTACGCGAGACCGACCGCCTGGGCGTTCCTCGACAGGCTGTACGGCGTCAACGGGATCAAGCAGTACTTCGACGCCACCGCCGTCCACCCCTACTCGGCGACGATCGGCCAGTTCAAGGCCGTGCTGGGCAACATGCGCAGGGTGATGAGCGCTCACCAGGACTCCGAGACCCCGCTGTGGCTCACCGAGCTCGGCTGGGGGTCGGCCCAGCGGAACCCAAAGTGGCCGATCAACAAGGGCGACAAGGGCCAGGCGAGGATGCTGACGAAGGCCTTCCGCGCGGTGCTCGACCGACGGGCGGCCTGGCACATCGGGCGGCTTTTCTGGTTCGACTGGCGCGACCCGGCCGGCGGCACCGGCCATTACTGCAGCTTCTGTGATTCGGCCGGTCTCCTGCGGCACAACCACAAGCCGAAGCCCGCGTTCCGCGCTTACCGGCATTTGGCCACCCAAAGACGAGAGGGAGCAACCGCCAAGCGGTTGGGCCCTTCGCGCGGGGCCCCTGAACGGCTCCGCTCGGCGTCGGGCGACTCGACCCTTGCCCTTGTGTAGGATTCCCGTCGGGATGCGTGGGGCATGGAGGCAACAGGGCGGACATCGCCTGTCCGCATTGGCCGCGGGGATCGCGGTCGCGGCGGTCTCGCTGATCGCCGCCTCCTTCTCGAGCGCCGCTTCAGTCCGCTCCGAGTTCTACGGGGTCGTCCAGACCGCGACCCTCGACTACCAGGACATC
>JBOGZB010000169.1:0-5981 GCA_050697175.1 Solirubrobacterales bacterium
CGCCTCGTCCACCGACCGGGCCGGATCCTGCTGATAGCCGGCGCGGTCGCCCACCTTCGGCGCACCCTCGGCTGCCTCCCGGAACGGGCCGTAGAACGCGGACGCGTACTTCGCCGCGTACGAGAGAATCGGCATCGACTCGAGGGAGTGGTCGTCGAGCGCCTCACGGATCGCGTGCACGCGGCCGTCCATCATGTCGCTCGGCGCGACGACGTCGGCGCCGGCCTCAGCGTGGGAGATCGACGTCTTGGCGAGCAGCTCGATCGTGATGTCGTTGTCCACCTCGCCGTCGCGAACGATGCCGCAGTGGCCGTGTGACGTGTACTCGCACAGGCAGACGTCGGTGACCACGACGAGATCAGGGTGTGCCTCCTTGAGGGCGCGGATGGCCATCTGGACGACGCCCTCGGGGTCGTAGGCGCCGGAGGCCGTCTCGTCCTTCGAGCTGGGGATCCCGAACAGGATCACGGCGCCGACGCCCGCGGACTGGACCTCGGCGGCCTCGTTGACAAGCTCGGCGATCGACAGCCGCTCGATCCCGGGCATCGACGGCACGGGCTCGCGCACGCCCTCGCCGGCCACCACGAACAGAGGCTGAATCAGGTGGCGAGGGGAAAGGTCGGTCTCGCGAACCAGCTCGCGAAGGGCCTCGGTCCGCCGCAGCCGGCGCATCCGCGTCGCTGGGAAGCTCACGTCGAGGGAGTCTAGGGCTAGCGCGCCGGGAGCCGTGGCCGGTGGCGGCCGTCCGGGCGGGGCCGCGCGGCGTTCAGGAGAAGCGGCGAATCGCCACCCGGGCGAACAAGCCGTAGGCGGCGATCAGGATCGCCAGGTGGAGGATCGGTGGACCGAGCGAGGGGCCCGAGGCGTCGAGGCCCCCCGACATCGCGTCGAGGGCGGCGTCGAACGGGAACACCGCCCGGATCACCTTGATCACGTCGAACAGCCCCGGACTCACCGTCCCCGAGTCGACCAGCGACACGAAGGCGATCGGAAGCGAGACCATGAAGGCCAGCAGCGAGCTGGCCCTGACGTCCCTGGCCGCCGCGCCGATCGCCGCGCCGAACGCCGCGAATGCCGCGCCGCCCACCAGGATCGCGACGACGATGGCCGGGAGACGTCCCCAGTCGATGTGCACGAAGATCGACAGCCCGCCGAGCATCAGCAGGGTCACCCCCAGCGACAGGACCACCCCAAGCCCGATCTTCTCGGTCAGGAGCGCGGCGCGGCTGACCAGCCCTCGGACCAGTCGCGGATACGCGTTCTCCTCGTACTCGAGGGCCAGCGAGCCGGCGACCAGCAGGACGGTCACGAACATCAGCGTCACGGTCGCCGCCACGGCGATCGCGAACGAGTCGAGGCTCGGGGGGGAGCCCGAGACCACCTCCTTTTGGACGTCGATCGGGTGCGCGATGGAGGCGAGGAGCGGGGTCGCGAGGCTGAGGTTCTGGCGCGCCAGCCGCGCGAACCGGATCACCCGCTCGAGCTCTGCCGAGGTGGCGCTGCCCTTCGGAACCCCCGAATTGACCGACTCGAGGATGTTCTGGGCGTTCTCGAGCCCGAGGATGCTCAGGGACTGTCCGAGCAGCTGGAAGTCGCCTCCGTGCAGGAGCAGGTCGAGGTAGGAGGCGGAGATATGCGAGACCTCCTTGGAGATCCTCAGGTTCGCCTGGGTGACCAGTGAGCTGATCTGGTCGTTGACGAGACCGGCCTTGACCGGGTCCTCCTCGTTGACCAGGACGCGCACCGTGGGCTGGGCGGGGTTGAGGCTCCCCAGGGACTCGAGCTTCGTGATCAGGTCCGAGGGCAGGATCAGCGCCGCCAGGACGTCGCCCGACTCGACCATCTGCCGGGCCTGCGCTTCGCTCGCGACGTCTACGCAGTCGATCCGCGAGCAGAGCTCGCTGCGCGCGCCTGTCAGGTCGAACTGCGAGCCACCGAGGTTGAACGGGGTGCCCTGAGGGACCTGGTTGACGAACGCGACCCGCGGCTGGGCCGGGCTTCTCGACAGCGCGAAGCCGATCAGCACCGCGATCGCAACCGGGTACAGGAACAGGAGCGCCGTGACCAGCGGCGAGCGACGCAGGATCTGGAGGTCCTTCAGGAACAGCCAGCGCATCGAGATCAGCCCGCTGCCATGGGGCTCAGTGGCCCCGGTCCCGCAGGAACGCCACGAACGCCTGCTCGAAGTCGCGCGCGCCGGCATCCGCGACGGCGGCGTGGAGGGCGGTCGAGGTCCCGTCGAACAGTGACTCGCCGTCAGCCATGACCAGCATCCGATGGCCGTATCGCTCGGCCTCGGCGATGTTGTGCGTCGAGAAGATCACGGTCGTGCCTCGCCCCGCGAGGGCGAGCACGAACTCCCACAGTCGCTCCCGCTGGCGCGGGTCGAGCCCGCCGCTGGGCTCGTCGAGGAGCAGGATCGCGGGGCGCGCCAGGAGCCCGAGGGCGATGTTGATCCGCTGCTGATTGCCTCCGGAGAGGGTCCCGACCTGGTCGTCGCGACGGGGTCCGAGGGCAGTCTGATCGAGCATCTCCTCGACCGCCCCGTCGACGTCGTCGAGCCGCTCCAGTCGTGCGAAGAGGCGCAGGTTCTCCGCCACGGTGAGTCGGCGGTAGAGGGCCGCCTGCTGAGGCACCCAGCCGATCTGCTCGGGAGAGCGGCTGATCGAGCCGGCGTCCGGCTGCCTGACTCCGGCGAGGATCGAGAGCAGGGTCGTCTTGCCGGCGCCGTTGGGCCCGATCACGGCCAGGAGCTCTCCCCGATGAGCCTCGAAGCTGACGCCCTTGAGCGCTTCGCGATCGCCAAACCGCTTGACGATCGCGCGCGTCTCGATCACCACCTCCGAGGCCGCCTCGACGCTCACGCCCGTGAACGCTATTGGACCCGGCCGTCGCGGCGAAAACTTCCCTGCTCACGTGCCGTTGTTTGAGTGGAAGGGCGATGGTCACGGCAGGTTCTCTTCGGGCAGGGCAGGCGAGCGCGGGACTCGAGCGCGTCGCGTCGGGCCGAAGCCTGATCCGCGGGTCGAGCGCCTGGGTTCCGGCCGAGGCTCCGCATGTGATTCGGATTCAGGACCTCGAGCGTTCGGAGGCGATCAGGTGGATCGACCTGAACGCCGAGGCGCTGACCGGCTCGGAGGCCATGGCCCTGCTCGATCCGATCTGTCGTGGACAGCTCGACGGGGAGCTGGCGAGACGGCTCGTGGAGCCCGGGCGCGCGACGCGGAACGGCAGCCGGCCGAGGGGCGGCCCCGAGCTTCGGGCCTCGTTTCGCATCCGGCATCTCACCGCCGCGAACACCGGCCAGGCCTGGCTGTTCGAGCCGGTGCGCCTGCTGGTCGGCGAGGACTGGCTGATCAGCTGCTGGCTCGAGCCGCGGCTGTTTCGCGGAATGGGAGTGGGGATCGACCGCCCTCCCGACGATTCGGCCGAGATCTTCCTGACGGCGGCCTCAGCCTGGCTTCGCGAGGGAGCGTCGACCGCGAGTGATCTGGCCGACCTGGTCCAGCGCCAGCTCGACCGCGACCACGCGCCCTCGTCACCCGATTGAGATACGCCCGGTGACCGGCGCCGCGACGCGGCGGCTAGGCTCCGCCGGCGTGCGCATCCTGTTCATCGGGGACGTCGTCGGCAAGCCCGGGCGAGCCGGGCTCGCGGCCGCGATGCCCGAGCTCCGCGAGCGCTACTCCCCCGACCTGGTGATCGCCAACGGCGAGAACAGCGCCGGCGGGCTGGGGATCACCGAGAAGACGGCGGGCGAGCTGTTCGAGTCCGGGGTCGGCGTGATCACGACCGGCAACCACGTCTACCGGCACAAGAGCGCCTACGACTTCCTGAGCCGCGAGTCGCGGGTGGTGCGCCCCGCCAACTACATGGCCGGAAGCCCGGGCCGGGGGCACACCGTGGTCGAGGTCGGCGATCGCCGGCTCGGGGTGGTCAACCTGATCGGGTCCGTCAACCTGAAGGCCGCCCGGCCGCCGTTCGTCGAGGTGGACGCCGTGCTCCACAAGCTGAAGGGCGACGCGGACGCGGTGGTGGTCGACTTCCACGCCGAGGTGACCAGCGAGAAGGTGGCGATGGGGTGGCACCTCGACGGCCGGGTCGCCGCTTGTCTCGGAACCCACACCCACGTCCCGACCGCCGACGCCCGGGTGCTTCCACAGGGCACGGCGTTCATCAGCGATGTCGGGATGACCGGCTCGCGCGCCGGGGTGCTCGGGGTGCGGCGCGAGCAGGCGCTCGAGTCCTTTCAGACCCAGATGCCGGTCAAGTTCGAGACCGCCGACGAGGACGTGTGGATCAACGGGGTGGCGGTGCAGGTCGGCGAAGACGGCCTCGCGGAGTCGATCGAGCAGGTTCTGATGCCCGCTCCGGTCTGAGCGCTGGGTGGACCCGGGCGGCGACGGGAAGCGTCGCGGTGGCGGAGAACGCGATCGCCGGCAGCGCCAGTCCCGCGAACCAGGGGATGTAGAGGTAGAACCAGTGCTCCGCGGTGAGCTCCACCGCGATCATCACCGCGGCCGCGAGCGCGGCGACCTGGACCAACGAGCGGCGGCGGGGGAGGAACGCGACCAGGAGCGCCAGCCCGACGGCGAAGGCCTTGAAGGCGGTCTGGAGCCATTCGAGTGAATGGTCCTGGCCCCAGATGCTGAACGGCGAGGTGCGGTCGAGCTGGCTCTTCACCGTCCGGTCGTAGAAGTCCCCCAGGCCGGGGTCGAGCGCAGGGATGATCAGCATGACCCCGATCCCTGCGGCGAAGGCGACCGCGAACAGGGCGACGGGCCGAAATCGCCGCGACCCCGGCTCCGCTCCGTCGGGCCTCGTCCCCAGACCGGCCGCGAACAGGGGCGCGAGCGGCAGGGGCGCGAACTTGGCGGCCACGGCGAGGGCGAGCAGCACGCCGCGCCACACCGGGGCGGCGAAGAGGACCAGCGCCCAGACGAGCAGGGCCGCGAGCAGGGTGTCGTTCGAGTTCGACTGAAGGGCGTAGTCGGTGAACGGATAAGCCGCCCAGGCGAAGGCGAGGATGACTCCGAGCCTCGTCCCGTCGCCACCGGGGCGCAGTCTTCGGCCGAGCACGAAGAGACCGGCCACGGTCGCAAGATCGAAGAAGATCGCCGCCGCGTGCGCCGCGGGGAGATCGTCCCACTGGCCGCTCCACGGGAGAACGAGCTCGAACGGGACGTAGGCGAGGTAGTTGAACGGGCCGTAGGTGTCGCCGAACGGGTTGTCGGTCGGGAAGTTGCCCCAGATCGCCTGGCCGTGGGTCAGGTGCTGAGCGCCGATCACCCCGGCGTAGCCGACGTCGATCACCCCGGAGTCGGCGATGTTGAGGGCGACTCGGAAGCCGATCAGAAAGGCGCCGCCGATCGCGAGCCACGCGGTAGGGGTGGACGGGCGAAGCCCTTCGCCGGGGCCGCGAAACCCGATCCAGATCATCCGTGCCAGCAGATAGATCAGGGGGGGATACGCGAGTGGGGCGCTGATCCCGATCTGGCCCGCGTTGAAGTAGATCTCCGAGATCCCGAACGAGAGCAGGACCAGCAGGTCCAGGTGGACCATCCGCCACTTGCGGCGGAAGTCGAGCAGCGCGAAGAAGAAGATCGCCGCCAACGGGATCCACACGTAGGGCGCATTCAGCTTGTGGCCGAACTGGTCCGGGTAGCCACGCGCCATCTGCCAGGCGATCTGATAGCCGGTCCAGGTCTCGGTGATGTTCCCCGTGGCGTCGTCGACGATCACCTGGACGCGCTCGGCCCCGTCCGCGTAGAAGTCCACCTGCCACGTCCCCGGCTTGGCCGTGGGGGTCGCGTCCAGGTGACCCCACCGCCGCTGCTCGGCGGCGACCTGCGGGTCGGTGCGGGCGATGCTGATCGCCCGCGCCTGGGAGAGCCGGTGATCGGACTCGTCGGAGGTCGTGGTCGTTCCGTTCGCCGTCGACGCCGCCTTCGAGCCCGGCGTGGACCCGGCGGCCGGGGTTC
>JBOGZB010000170.1:0-7032 GCA_050697175.1 Solirubrobacterales bacterium
GGCCAGACCCCGGGCTTCACCGGGGCCGACCTGGCCAACCTGATCAACGAGTCGGCCCTGCTGACGGCGCGCACCGGCAACCGCGAGATCTCGATGACGGAGCTCGAGGAGGGGATCATGCGCGTGATCGCCGGCCCCGAGAAGAAAACGCGGGTCATGTCGGAGAAGGAGCGCCTCGTCACCGCCTACCACGAGGTCGGCCACGCGATCGTCGGGCAGTTGCTCGAGCACACCGACCCGGTCCACAAGATCTCGATAATCAGTCGCGGCCAGGCACTCGGCTACACGATCAGCCTGCCCACCGAGGACAAGTTCCTCACCACTCGCATGGAGCTGACCGACACGATGGCGATGACGCTCGGCGGCCGCGCCGCCGAGGAGATCATCTTCGGCGAGATCACGACCGGCGCCTCGAACGACCTCGAGAAGGTGACCGAGACCGCGAAGCAGATGGTGATGCGGTTCGGGATGTCCGAGCGCCTCGGCCCCCGCGTGTTCGGCCATGACCGCTCACAGCCCTTCCTGGGACGCGAGTTCTCCTCCGAGCCCGACTACTCCGACGAGATCGCCCGCGAGATCGACGACGAGATCCGGCGGATAGTCGAGGAGGCCCATCAGACGGCCAAGGATCTGCTGCTCGAGCGCCGCGAGGCGCTGGACCGGATCTCGAAGACCCTGCTCGAGCGCGAGACGATCGACGCCGAACAGTTCGCGAAGCTCCTCGAGGGCACCTCGGACCGCGAGGTCTTCGGGGATCCCGAAGAGGAGGAGCGCGTTCCCGAGCCCCCCGAGGCCGAGCCGGAGAAGAAGCCGGGCCGCGAGGGTCCGCGCCCGGTCCCCAGGCCCCGCCCCGGGCTCGCCGGCGGCGGCGCCGACGCCTAGCTGCCCGAGCCCCCGAGGAGCGGGTCGGGTGCCGGGATCTGATCCATGCGCAGGCGGCCCGCCGAGAACGCCCCGATGACCAAGCTGATGGGGGTCGTCAACGTGACCCCGGACTCGTTCTCCGACGGGGGCCTCTACCTGCGCGCCGAGGCGGCCGTCGAGCACGCGATCGGGCTGGCCGGCGACGGGGCCGACCTGCTCGACGTCGGCGGCGAGTCAACCCGCCCCGGGGCGCCCGCGGTCTCGGTCGAGGAGGAGCTGGCGCGGGTGCGACCGGTGCTCGAAGGGCTCGGCGGCCTCGCACAGCCGATTTCGATCGACACCTCGAAGGCCGCGGTCGCGGAGGCGGCGCTCGACGCGGGCGCGGAGATCGTCAACGACGTGACCGCGTTTCGGGGCGATCCCGAGCTGGCGGCCTTATGCGCCGAGCGCGGATGCGGAGTCGTGCTGATGCACATGCTCGGAACGCCGCGGACCATGCAGGAGGCGCCCGCCTACGACGACGTGGTCGACGAGGTGCGCGCGTTCCTCGTCGAGCGGATCGAGCTCGCGGTCAGCGAGGGGATCTCCGAGGAGAGGGTCTGGATCGACCCGGGGATCGGGTTCGGCAAGACGCTCGATCACAACCTCGAGCTTCTGCGCCGCCTCGGCGAGCTGAAGGAGCTCGGGCGGCCGATCGTCGTCGGAGCCTCGCGCAAGAGCTTCATCGGGCGGCTGACCGGGCGCGAGGTCGCCGACCGGCTCGGCGGGACGATCGCCTCCTCGGTGCTCGCGATGAGGGCGGGTGCCGGAGTGCTGCGGGTCCACGACGTCGCCCAGGTCCGTGAGGCGCTCGTGGTCGCCGGCGCGATCATCGAGCGCCGCCGATCCGAGCCGTCGCGCCCCGCCGCCTGACGCCGGCTCGGCCCACCACTCATCGGGTGGCGCGGGCCAGATAGCGTCCCGCCCCGTGGAGGCACACCGCCCGGGCATGGACTCGTCGGTCGAGATCGAGGTGAGGGGCCTTTCGATCTACACCCACCATGGGGTTGGGGAGGCCGAGCGCGAGGTGGGCCAGCGGCTCGAGATCGACGTCTCGTTCGACGTTCCGGACTGCGACGCCGTCCTCACCGACCGGCTCGACGACACGGTGGACTACGCCGAGGTCTGCGACATCGTCGCGCTGGGCGCGACCGAGCGGAGCTACCGCACCCTCGAGCGCCTCTGCCACGTGATCGGCGAGCGGTTGATGGAGCGGTTCGGCTGCGAGTCGGTGCGGGTTCGTGCCGCGAAGGCCGAGCCGCCGCTGCCGCTCTCGGTCGAGGAGATCGCGGTCGAGGTCGTGCACGAGCGCTCGCGCCCCGGCGAGTCCGACGACGACGAACCCGAGTGAGCGTCGTCGCCCACCTCGGGCTCGGCTCGAACGTCGGGGATCGACACGAGCACCTTCGCGCCGCCGTGGCGGCGCTCGGCGAGCGCGGGGTGGAGGTCGATGCGGTCTCCTCCCTCTATGAGACCGAGCCGGTGGGTGAGGTTCTCGACCAGCCCGACTTCCTGAACGCGGTGGCCCGGGTCCGAACCGGCCTGGATCCCGAGGGGCTCCTCGACGTCTGCAAGGCGATCGAGGCGGAGCGCGGCCGCTCGTCGGGCGGCCCTCGCCACGGGCCGCGGCCGCTCGACGTCGACCTGCTGCTGATCGGCGACCTCGAGCTCGCGACCGCTCGGCTGACGCTTCCCCACCCCGAGGTCGCGACCCGGCGCTTCGTGCTCGAGCCGCTTCTCGAGCTGGACCCCGACCTGGTCCTTCCGGACGGGACGGTGCTCGCCGATTCGCTGGCCTCGCTCGCGGGGGCTCAGCGTGTGGCGCGGGCCGGCGAGCTCTGACGGAGGGGCTCGAGCCAGGCCTGCGGCAGGACCGGCCCGGCGCGTCCAGGGAAGTCGGGGATCGCCCGCGCCGCCAGCTCGCCGGCCGGACGCCCCTCGATCTCGGGGCGCAGGTCCTCGAAGGTCATCGCGAGGCACAGGCTGGCGGCGATCTGGAGGTCGGCGGCATTCGGCGGCTCGCTTCCGAGCACACCCTCGGCGATCCAGTCGTCGATCCGGTTGAGCCAGCCGGGCAGGGCAGCGAGGTCGGCACGGACGGCATCGTCACCGGCCCCGTTCATGCGGTTCGCCGCGGCGACGATCGGCGCCGCGGTCTTGATGGCCAGCCCGATCGGGACTCCGAGGCGGGCGCCTTCTGCGTAGCTGGCCAGCGCGGAGCGGTCGCGCTTCAAGATGTTCCAGCTGATCCGGCGGACCGCGGGCTGCAGCACCTCCTCGCCCCAGCTCTCGGCCTTCTCGACCGAGACCCGAGCCGACCCATCGCTGGGGTAGAGCGGCGGATCGGGGCAAAGCCGGTCGAGCTCGGCGGCGATCTCGCGCGAGCCGGTCAGGCGGCGTCCGCCGATCGCGAGCGAGGGGACGGTGTTGGACGGGAATCGGAGCGCCTTCAATGCGGCGAGAGATGACCGGCATCAGGTCGACCCGCGTGTAGGGGATGGCCTTCAGCTCGAGCATCCTCCGGGCCGCCATCGCCGGATGAGAGCCGGGGATCGAGTAGAGCTTCGCGTCCAGCTGGTGCGTGTCGGCGGCCATGCGGCAATCCTATCCGCGAACCGAATCGGCCCAGGGCCCGGTCGTGGCTAGGGGACCTCGCGCACGAACTCGCATTGTCGTGCCGTGTCGTGGTGACCCCGGCCCCCGTTGCAAGTGTCGTGTCCGGGGCCTCCGAACAGGTGGTCGATGCCCCCGGCCCCGGCGACCAGGTCGTGCTTGCCGCCCCTGGTCTTGCCGTGGCGCCCCGCGTGGTTGTCGCCGTACGCCGTGTCGGGCCCGGGCCGCGAGTGGATCTGGTCGCGGCCGGCGCCGACCGCAAGGCCCGTCTTCGTGTCGCTGTCTCCGACGATCAGGTCGCGCTGCGGGCCGGCGTTGATGACGTCGTTTCCGCCCCCCGCCGCCTTTCCCGACGGCGAATAGCTGTCACCGACCTCGAAGTCCCGGCCCGATTGCGACTCGAAGTGGTCGTTGCCGCCACCGCGCGCCGTGCCCCCGCCAGTGACGGCGCTGTCGCCGATGATCGTGTCGGCGCCCTTCTGACCCAGCAGCCAGTCGTGCTTGCCGCCCCTCGCGTCGAACCGCGAGAAGTTGTCGCCGACGATGTAGTCGTTGCCGAAATCGCCGTCCAGGTGGTCCCTGCCGACCCGCCCGGTGGCGTCCCCGGCGCGACTGGCGTTGTCGCCGACGATGAAGTCCCGGTTGAAGCCGCCGTGGATGTGGTCGTTGCCCGGTCCCCCGATCAGCTTGGTGGGCTTGTCCCGGTGGAGCCTGTTCGGCCTGTTGCCTCCGAGGATCCGGTCGTTCCCGCCCCCGCCGCAGATCACGTCGCGGCCGCCGTTGCCGATGATCACGTCCCTGCCGCCGAGGGCCGCGATCACGTCGCTGTGACGGGTGCCCTTGATGTGGTTGGAGCGGCCGTTTCCGACCATCGTCGCCCTCTTGCCGAGGCAGGTCGGCCGGGCGACCGCCGTCGCAGCGCTGATCGCGCAGGCCGCTGCGGCGAGGGCCATGACCCCCGGGATCACGATCGGGCGGCGGCTTCGCGGATGCGCGCATTCCCGGCCCGTGCGCGGCCGATCGAAGCGGCGGTCCCGCGTCGCCTCCGAACCCACCCCTCTGATCATACGCTCCGCCCGAACGCGCCCCGAGCGGGGGCCGGCCGGCTTCACCCGGCGCGCGCCGGGTCGATAATGACGCGGATGCTGCTCGCGATCGACATCGGGAACACGCAGAGCCACCTCGGGCTGTTCGACTCTGACGAGCTGATCGCCCACTGGCGATTTGCGACCGCGGCCGATGAGACCGCCGACGAGCTCGCGGTCCGGGTTTCGGCGATGGTCTCCCTCAAGGGGCTGGACCCGGCTGGCGTCGAGGGCTCCGTCGTCTCCTCGGTCGTACCCCAGCTCACCCCGGAGTACGCGGCGATGTGCGAGCGGTACCTGGGTGGGGACTGCCTGATCGTGGGCCCGGGCCTCAGCACCGGCATGGCCATCAAGCTCGACAACCCGCGCGAGCTGGGGGCTGACCGGCTGGTCAACGCCGTCGCGGCGTATGAGCGCTTCGGCGGCCCCTGCGCGGTCGCGGACTTCGGCACGGCGATCACCTTCGACGTCGTCTCGGCCGATGGCGACTACCTCGGCGGGGTAATCGGCCCCGGCGTAGAGATCTCGATGCAGGCGCTCGCCGAGCGAACGGCCAAGCTGCCCCCGATCGAGCTGGGCGAGCCCCTCGGGGAGCCCGGCGGGGTGATCGGCAAGTCGACTCAAGCGAGCCTCCAGTCGGGGATCGTCTACGGGTTCGCGGGGGCGGTCGACGCGATCGCCCGGCGCGTGCAGCGGGAGCTCGGCCCCGAGACCAGCTTTGTGGCGACCGGGGGGCACGCGGCGGTGATCGTGCCGTACTGCGAGATCCTCGACGAGGTGGACGACCTGCTGACGCTCACGGGCTTGCGGCTGATCTGGGAGCGCAACCGATAGCGCGGGCTGGGCGCGCGGCCAATCTCGGCGAGTGAGTGATTTGCCGCAATATGTCCGGTCAAGTGCACACTGGCGGACACAGTCACCCTTCCTGAACGCCCCATGGCCCAGCCACCGCTCACAGCCCCGTTTCGGATCGGCGAAGTGGAGATCGCCAATCGGGTGCTGCTCGCGCCGCTGGCAGGGATCGGGAACTGGTTCGTCCGGTTGCAGGCGCGCCGGCACGGAGCCGGCCTCGCCGTCTCGGAGATGGTCTCCAGCTTCGGCCTCCACCATCGAAACGAGCGGACCATGCGGGAGCTGCTGCGGATCCACCCGGGCGAGCACCCGGTCTCGGTTCAGCTCTTCGGCCACGACCCGGAAGTGATGCGCTCCGCCGCGCGGGTGGCGGCGGATGCGGGCGCCGACCTGATCGACATCAACATGGGCTGCCCGGTGCGAAAGGTGGTCCGAGCGGGCGCCGGAGCCGCGCTGATCGCCGACCCCGAGCTCGCGGTCCGGGTCGCCGCGGCGGCGATCGAGGGCTCGGGACGCCCGGTCACCGTCAAGCTTCGCTCGGGGATGGGGCCGGGCGACACGTCCGGGCTCGACCTCGCTGAGCGCCTGGTGTCCCGAGCGGGGGTCGCCGCGATCGCCTTTCATCCGCGAAGCGCCGCCGTTCGCCACGCGGGCGAGCCCGACTACGCGCTGGCCCGCCGACTGGTGGAGCGCCTCGCGGGCTCGGGCGCGCGGGTCGTCCTCTCGGGCGGCCTGTCGAGCGCCGCCGCGGCCCGGAGCGCCTACGCGGAGTCGGGCGCCGACGCGGTGATGATCGCCCGGGGAGCGCTCGGGAACCCCTGGATCTTCGAGGAGCTGACGGGCGCGCGAACCGGGCCGCCGACCTATTCCGAGGTGATCGACGAGCTCCTGTGGACGATGGACCGAAGCGAGGAGCACCTCGGCCCCGAGCGCGCCGCCCGCTACGCGCGAAAGTTCTACCCCTGGTATCTGGGGCGGCTCGGGGTTCGTGGGCGGCTCGCCGACGCCTTCCAGCGGACGGCGACTCTGGATCAGGCCAGGGAGCTGCTGGCCGCGGCCACGGAGCCGCTTGCGGGCGTCGCCTGAGCGCTCCCACCGAGGCCCGATCGGCCCTTTTGGAGCCGCCGAGGAGCATCGCTATAATCGCCCGCCTGCCCGACCTCGCGAGCGCTGAAGGCGCCGCGTTATCGGGCGTTTGTTTCGGGAGTGACGGAGCGCCGAACCGCGCGCTCCACCTACGGAGATTAGGCGAGGTTCCAGCAGTGGCTCGTGAATCATTGATCACCCAGGAGGGACTCACGAAGCTCCACGAGGAGCTCGCGTTCCTGACCACCGCGAAGCGCCGCGAGGTGGCGGAGCGGATCAAGGAGGCGCGCGAGTTCGGCGACATCTCCGAGAACTCGGAGTACGACGACGCCAAGAACGAGCAGGCCCAGCTCGAGTACCGCATCCAGACCCTCGAGCAGAAGCTGCGCAACGCCCGCGTGGTCGACACCGAGCACGTCTCGACGGAGACCGTCTCGATCGGCGCCTGGGTCACGGTCAAGGACCTGAAGAGCAAGAACACCTTCGAGTACTC